>DAOWLH010000100.1 GCA_030643515.1 Dehalococcoidia bacterium
AAGAGAAATGTATTTGGGGTGAGCGGTGTTCATCTTATATTCTCCTGCCATAGCTGTAGCAACCCTATTTACCAGGGTGTTTAAGAGGGGTGAAGCCCCTCTTTGTCTATCCCTCCCCCTCTCCTTCAAAGGAGAGGGGGGATAAAGGGGGTGAGGTGGATATTTACTTCCTTAATTTTCACATCTGGCGGAGTTGGGCCAGAGCCTCCCTGATTCTACTCAGGCAGCGCTCCTTGCCCAGCACCGCCATCGTCTGGAAAAGCGGCGGCGCCACCGTCCGGCCGGTGACAGCCACCCTGAGTGTGCCGAAAAGCTGCCCCGTCTTCAGGCCAAGCTCCACGGCCAGTGGCCTGAGAACAGCCTCCAGCTGCTCCTCATCAAAGGAAGCAAGCAGCTCAAGCCTCTCCATAGCCATTGATAGTGCCCATCCGGCTGCCTCCCTGTCCATCTTCTTGCCTACCAGAAGCTCGGTTCCGTATTCAAGCTGTTTGGCAAAGAAAAAGTCGGTAAGCCCCGGTATCTCGGCCAGGGTTCTGGTTCGCTCCTGAATCAGGGGCATTATTCGCCTAACGTAGTCGTCAGATAGAGGCACTTCTCTCGGCAATCCTTCCTCCAGAAAGGGCATAGCTCTTTTTATAAAGTCCTCAGGGCTAAGTTTGCGGATATAGACCCCGTTCATCCACTCCAGCTTTTCCCGGTTGAAGATGGCCGCCGTCTTGCTCACCCGCTCCAGGGAGAAGTTCTTTATTAGCTCCCGGCGCGACATAATTTCCGTCTTGTCGTCCAGTGACCAGCCCAGTAAAGCCAGGAAATTGACCATCGTTTCGGGTAGATAGCCTTTCTCCTTGTACTCGGTGATGGAAACCGCACCGTGCCTCTTGCTCAGCTTGGAGCGGTCGGTGCCCAGCAGCATGGGCAGGTGGGCGAACCGGGGCGGTGTAAAGCCGAGGGCCCGGTAGAGCTGAAGGTGACGGGGAGCGCTGGACAGCCACTCCTCTGCCCGAAGGACATGGCTAATCTCCATCAGGTGGTCGTCAACCACGCTGGCCAGGTGATAGGTGGGATAGCCATCGGACTTCATCAGGACGAAGTCATCAATACGGGCATTTCCAAAGGTGACCTCTCCCCGCACCATATCGGTAAAGGTGGTCTTGCCTTCCGTTGGGAATTTAAAGCGAACAACCGGGTTTTTGTTCTCCAGCCGACAACTGACAATTTCGCTCTGGCTCAAATCACGGCATCTGCGGTCATAGCCCGGCGGCTGCTTGCGCCTTGCCTGCTCGGCACGCATCTCCGCCAGGCGCTCGGTAGAGCAGTAGCAGTAATAGGCATCTCCCTGTGCCACCAGTTTCGCAGCAGAAGTACGGTAGTTCTCCAGACGTTGCGACTGATAATAAGGCCCGTAGCTGCCTCCTGCTCCCGGCCCCTCGTCCCAGTCCATCCCCAGCCACTTAAGACCGTCCAGGATAGCCTCCACCGCTCCCTTAACAGACCGGGCTACGTCGGTGTCCTCAATGCGGACGATAAAGCTGCCGCCGTGGTGCCGGGCAAAGAGCCAGTTGAATAAGGCCGTCCTTATGTTACCCACGTGGGGGTATCCGGTGGGGCTTGGCGCGTAGCGCACACGGACATGGTTTTTCATCTCAGCTTTGCTCATTGGGTTATTATATTACCTTACCGGCTTATTTTCTATCGCCTTTAGTGCTTGCTCCAAATCCGCCTGAAGCTCCGAGACAAACTCAACATTCTCACCACTGGATGGCAGCTTGAAGCCCAGCCTGTGGGCATGGATAAACTGCCGCGACAGAAAGTCTGTTTTTCCTCCATAGGTAGCGTCGCCTGCTACCGGGTGTCCAATAGCCGCCAGGTGAACCCGTATTTGGTGAGTACGTCCGGTCTCCGGCTTAACTTCAAGCAGCGTGTAGCCGCCGATGTACCTGACAACCTGATATTCAGTGCGCGCCGCCCGCCCTCCAGCTACCACTGCCATTTTCTTGCGGTTTCGCGGATGCCGCCCTATAGGGGCATCGACGAATCCCCTATCGGGATACAGTACCCCCCTGACCAGCACCAGATAAGTCTTGGCCACAGTTCGAGACTTGAACTGGTCGGCCAGCTTGCCAAGAGACGCCTGGTTCTTGGCTACCAGTATCAGCCCGGAGGTGTCTTTGTCCAGCCGGTGCACTATGCCGGGCCGCACCCAATCATCACCAAAGGGTAAATCAGGTAATCTGGCAAGAACGGCGTTAACCAGGGTATGACTGCGATGTCCCGGTGCCGGGTGGACGATCATACCCGCTGGCTTATCGATAACCAGCAGGTCATTGTCCTCATAGAGTATATTTATCGGAATATCTTCCGGTTCCAGCAAACTCGGCTCGGCAGGCGGTATTATCACTTTCAAACGGTCACCGGCAATAAGCTTCAGGCTGGCCTTGGCCACCCGGTCATTTACGGTGACAAATCCGCCGTCAATCAATTTCTTGGCCAATGTCCGTGAAGTTCCCGAAACCTCTTCAGCGATAAAGACGTCAAGGCGGACACCTGTTTTGGCCGCCACCAGGTCCACTACCTTATCCATACCAGCATCACCGCTCCTTAATGAGCAGGAAAGCCAGCAGTAGGGCACCGACGACTACTGACGAATCAGCAACATTGAAATTCGGCCAGATACCAATATCGATAAAGTCGGTGACATGGCCTACCCTCAATCGGTCAATCAGATTGCCCACGGTGCCACCGAGGATTAGGCCCATCGCCAGCTTTCCCGGCGTGTTGCTTAACAAATGGACACGGCCATGCAGAAATATTATCAAAAAAAGCAGAAGGCAAATGCCAACGATAGCAAACGCTGTCCACAAACCAGGCAGGTCGGGAAATAAACCAAAGGCAACCCCGGTATTGTGGCTACGGGTTAAGCGAAAAAAACCGGTTTCAGGCACCGACTGGCCAACGCCAAGGTAGGACCTTATCAAGAGCTTGCTAAGCTGGTCAGCCGCCACCACCACCAGGGCAGTGATAAAAGAAACCGGATTACGATGCCAGAAACCAAAAAGGTTACTTAGCTTTTGCATTCTTTGTCTTGGTGGCACAGCTCATACATAATTTGGCCTGAGGTAGTGCCTCCAACCGGGCCGGTGCTATGGCCTGTCCGCACAGTTCGCATAATCCATATCGTCCTTCATCAAACTTCCTGAGTGCGTTGTCCACCTCGGCCATCTGTTCCAGTATGCGCTTCTCCAGCGCCATTCGATTCTCTAACTCAGCAGTCTCGGTGGCTTCTTCTTCTCTTTTACCAAAGGGGCTACCCTCACGCCTCTCAGTTGTTTGCTGGCTGGCTCTTATCTGCTCCAGACGCTCCACCAGACGCTTGCGGTCATTTTCCAGACGAAGGCGTATTATCTTAAAATTTGTCGTGGTCACTTGCTGATTTCCTCCATTTAACCATCCTATCAACTAACCTGTGCCTGTGAATCTTTTGAAAAGCTGAGAGTAGGTTTAATTCCTGTGATGACTGTCTTGAATAAGACGGTGTTACCGGTCTACCAGATGGGCGACTCTGGCGCCAGCCTACTGGCATACAGTATCTTGAGCTGGCCTAGCCAGCCTTTGATTCCAATAAAGCTCCCTTCAGCGCAGCCGATAGTCATGACTATAGCCTTAGTGTATCCTATTTGAGCCATATAATCAATACCCCAACTGATTTTATAGCAAATTATTTACGAGGCCTCACTCCTGCGGTAGTTATTGCTCCAGGCTATTAAAATAGCTTATAATCATGGATATCACTGCAGGACCTATGAACCTTTCAGTTCAGTTAGCACCACAGAACAGGAACGGGCTGCTCTTAGCTAACCCGGTAATGACAGCTTCGGGCACTTTTGGCTATGGTACCGAGCCAGGCCAAATATCCGATGTTCAAAGGCTGGGGGCTATTGTCTGCAAGGGAACCACCCTGGAAGCACGGGACGGCAACACTCAACCGCGCCTGTTTGAGACAGCAAGCGGCCTGCTGAACTCCATCGGGTTGCAGAATATAGGCGTCGAGGCGTTAATCAGGGAGAAAGCACCAATCTGGGCCGGGTGGCAGGTACCAGTCATCGTCAACATCGCCGGAAAGACCGTTGATGACTACGCCAAACTGGCCGGCATGCTGGATGGAGTAGCCGGAATAAGCGCGTTGGAGGTGAACATCAGCTGCCCCAATATCAAGGCCGGAGGCGCTGAGTTCGGGGTCGATGCCCGTTCGGCGGCAAGCGTAACCAGCGCCGTCAGAGAGACCACTACCCTGCCGGTACTGGTCAAGCTAACCCCCAACACCGGCAACATAGCCGAGATAGCCGTCGCCGTTGCTGAAGCCGGAGCTGATGCCATCTCACTGATAAACACATTAAAAGGCATGGCCATAGACACGGACAAGCGGTTACCACTGCTGGGCAGTATCACCGGGGGCTTATCCGGGCCGGCCATCAAGCCGGTGGCGCTGGCCATGGTCTACGAAGTAGCAGGAGCAGTGGACGTGCCAATCGTCGGTTGTGGCGGCATTACCACCGCCGGCGACGCCATCGAGTTCATCATGGCCGGTGCCAGCGCCATCCAGGTGGGGACAGCTACCTTCACCAACCCCCACGCCCCCATCGATATACTGGAGGGCATAACGAATTTCATGGTCGAACGAGGAATCGAAGACACCGCACAACTCATCGGTGCCGCCCGTCGCGAGCCAGAAGGCCATCCAGACCTCCCAGATTAAAAAAGGACTGACAAAAGGTGGCTATTAAGGGAAGCCTATCAATTCTGCCCCTCGTTCTCTCTTTATTAGCCTGGGGTCTCCTGGGCTGCAGCCAGCCGCAGCCGGAAGTAGTGTCCAACCGCAGCGAGCCTTTCCCCAAGATAGATGAATATATCCAGCAGCAGATGGAGTATGGGGACATCCCCGGCCTGTCGGTAGCCATAGTTCAGCACGGCGAGATTCTTTATCTCAAGGGGTTCGGTGTCACCAGCCTTAGCAACCCTTCGCCGGTGACCCCTCAGACGGTCTTTGACCTGGCATCGATAAGCAAGTCATTCACCGCTCTCGGAGTGATGCTGCTGGCCAACGAAGGTCTTATTGACCTGGATACCACCGTGCAGCACTATCTGGCCGACTTCCAGCCAGACGACCCGCGAGCATCACAAATCACCGTACGCCAGCTACTCAACCAGACCAGCGGTTTGCCGGGAACCTTCTCCGAGCCTCTAATCTATTATCAGGGCAGCGATGCCATGAGGAAGATGCTGGCTGCCGTAAACCGTGTGCACTTAAACCAGGAGCCGGGTTTGTCTTTTGAATATGCCAATATTAACTATGCTATCCTGGGGGCACTGGTAGAGAGATTATCGGGGGTCACCTTTGAAGACTACATGCAACAAGAAGTCTTCACGCCGATGGGGATGACCAGTACCACCCTCTATCCCGAGGAAGCGGCCAAATTAGAGCGGGCTGACGGCCACCAGCCCATGTTTGGCCAGGTAGTTGCCCGCAACATCCCCTATTTCAGGAGCGCCTCGCCCGTCGGCTGGGTGATGTCCAGTGCCGAGGACATGGTCCGCTGGCTCACCATGCTTCTAAATAAGGGAGGCATAGACCAGAGACAAATCTTCCCGGCAGCTGTAATTTCGGAGATGCAAACCCCGGCAGCCACCTTTGTAGAAAATGACCAGGTTTTAAGCTACGGCATTGGTTTATACATAAAGCAGGAGCCTGACCTCACGCCAATAATCTGGCACGGCGGCGATACGCCTAACTTCCTGAGTGATATGCTCCTCATTCCTGATCAGCAGTTTGGCGTGGTGGTTTTAACAAACAGTCAGGCAACCACCATAGGCCATAATATCGCCCCAGGAGTAGCCAATCTTATTCTGGGGCTGGAATTGAAAATGGGAAATATCCCCTGGTGGGCACACTGGGAAGCCATTGACAACATAGCCACCGGGGCACTGAGCTTTATAACTTTACTTGCGCTTGGCGGTGTCGGTTACGGCTGGTACATCTGGCGCCAGTTCAGAAATAAAAACCGGCATTTCATCGGTTCTGCTCAGGCGGGTGCCATGCCGCCGGCCTGGCAGGCGGCTCTCAATATGACGCCCCTAGCAATTTTCATCCTGTTTGCCCTGGCCGGCTATCTGGTGCTACATACTCTGTACGGATATAACCTGTATGAAGTGCTTGTTCTGTTTCAGGCAGGATCACCGCCGGGCATCTATATCGTCGGGGTAGCCCTTGTCCTCGTCGTCTTTCTGTGGGCGTTGCTGCTGGCCTTTATCACCCTGTTTACACGCAGCAGCAAGACAACCTAGTCCTCTACCAGCTTCTGTCCGGCCAGACAGGCACTCTTTAGAGCATCAAGATGCCTGGCGATGGCACCCTTCTCATCGATACCGGGGAAAACCAGTTCGCCGGCGTAGCCTACATCCAGACTGGTGAAGAGAGCCTTTACCGTTGTTATTGCCGGTTTGAAGTCCGCCGTTTTGAGTCCACCTACCCCGATAAATATCCCTTTTCGCCTCCTTAAATCTCCTAACGGCGGCCTTTGTAATCGATACTTACGTGCCCACAAAGCCTGACAGCGGTCTATCATGGCCTTCATCTGGGCAGTTATCCCCATGAAAAACAGTGGTGATGCCAGTATCAGCCGGTCAGCCCCCTCCATCTCCCGATAGACATGGTGCATGTCGTCATCAAGGCTACAGTCACCGGTCTCCAGACAATCATCACAATGCCGACAAGGGGCGATATCGAGGTCGCAAACATTAATTGTTTTGACCCCGGCCCCCTTGCCGGCGGCACATTTCAGCGCTTCAGCCAGCAGCAAGCCCGTGTTGCCACCCCGCCTTGGGCTACCGGCAATGCCAAGCACCCTCATCGCCTTTTGCCCTCCACACAGTTTAGAATGGCAATCTCCCTGGATTTCATATTTTGTGCTGCTTCCGGTTCATCGTGGTCATATCCCAGCAGGTGAAGCGTTCCGTGAATGATGAGAACGGCAATCTCTTTTTCTATCGGATGCCGGTGCTCCCTGGCCTGCTCAACTGCCCGAGGATAATTTATAATAACCTCGCCCAGGTGATTGATACCATCGGGCGGAGTGGCAAAAAATAACTCCCCATCGCCAGAAGAACCAGGCAACATGGCAAAGGCGAGGACATCGGTGGGCTCATCCTTGCCCAGGTAGGCTTTGTTCAACTCCCGTATCTTCTCCTCGCCGGTGATTACCACGCCCATTTCCACCCCGGGATCAACACCCTGTGCGACCAGGACTGCTTCCGCTATACTTCTCAACCAGCCGGTATCAAGATTATTCTCAAATTCCGGCTCCAGCAGAACACCAATCTCCATACCGGCCAATCATAGCACAGAGACTTAAGCAGCCTCAAACAGCTTTGAGCAAAGCAGGGCATTGTGCTATAGTTAAGCCGAATACAGTCGTTAAACCGCCGGCATGGGAGGGATCGCATAGTGGTCTAGTGCGGGCGCCTGCTAAGCGCTTACCCTGGGAAACCGGGGTCGAGGGTTCGAATCCCTCTCCCTCCGCCACATTGTGAATAATTGTCCCTTGGACAAGAGGCTGCGTTTTCAAAAAGCAGAATTATGCCCAATTACTACATATGGACCATCGGCTGCCAGATGAACAAGGCGGAGTCGGAGCGTCTTGGCAGCCTGTTCGAGCAGTTTGGTTACCAGGCCACCGCCACTCCCGAAGAGGCCGACCTGATTGTGCTCAACAGCTGCGTCGTGCGCCGCAGTGCCGAGGACAGGGTGATCAACAAGCTTTGTAACCTCCGCCCGCTAAAACAACGACGCCCCTCTCTAAAAGTGGCGCTAACCGGCTGCCTGGTCAACTCCGATCTCAAGGGGCTAAAGCGGCGATTTCCTTATATTGACTTCTTCTTCAAGCCCGGCGACCAGCCAGGCTGGCTCACTCACCCGGAGCCAATCAGCATATTACCCCGGCAGCCACAGGTGAGCACCTTCGTGCCCATCATTCAGGGGTGTGACAACTTCTGCTCTTACTGCATTGTCCCTTACCGGCGTGGCCGGGAGAAGAGCCGCCCTCTGCCTGAAATAGTCTGTGAGGTAAGGGAACTGGTGCGGCGGAGAGTAAAAGAGGTGGTCCTGCTGGGGCAAAACGTGGACTCCTACGGTCACGACCTGCCGAACAAACCCGACCTTGCCCGACTGCTCTACGAGCTAAACGAGATAGGCGGCCTGGCCCGCATCAGGTTTCTGACCAACCATCCCAAGGACTTAAGCCAGCGGCTTATTGAGGCGATAGCCTCCCTGGATAAGGTCTGCGAGCAGATTAACCTGCCTGTCCAATCAGGTGACAACCAGATTCTGGGGAGTATGAGGCGAGGCTACACGGTGGAGAACTACCGGCAACTGGTCGCCCGGCTGCGCCGCCACGTGCCCCGGATATCCCTGAGCACCGATATAATCGTCGGCTTCCCGGGGGAGAGCGAGAAGCAGTTTCAGGCTACGGCCAGTCTGCTTTGTGAATTGAGGTTTGACAGCGTCCATATCGCCGCCTACTCGCCGAGGCCGGAGACCATCGCCGCCCGCCAGTTCGAGGACGACATCCCCGATGAAGAAAAGGAAAGGCGGCGGCAACTGGTGGAAAAGCTCCAGGAAAATATCGCCACCGAAATAAACGCCAATCTGCTTGGGAAGACGGTTGAAGTCCTGGTGGAAGACCGCAAAGGAAATAAGTGGCACGGAAGAAGCCGAAATGGTAAACTGGTGTTCTTCGTGAGTGACGATAACCTGCTGGGACGGCTGGTGCCACTAAGAATAGATAAAACCAGCCCCTGGTCACTTCAGGGTAAAATTGAATAAGCCCGGATTTAAGGAGGCATAATGAAAAAAACAACAGCCTTGATAAGCGTGCTGCTGGCTGTGCTCCTTATCGGCGCAGTAGCTCTCGGCGGCTGCACCGCTGCCGATGGCACCGACCCCACCAGCCTGTGGACCATGGTCATTTTTTTAGTACTTCTATTTGCCGTCTTTTGGTTCCTCATTATTCGGCCACAGCGCAAAAGGCAGCAGGATCAGAAGGACCTTCTTTCAAACCTGAGGCCGGGAGACAAAGTGGTCACCATAGGCGGGATTTACGGCCAGGTTGAAAGCCTCAGCGAGACCAGCATCATCCTCAAGGTAGAATCAGGGACAATGATACGCCTAGCCCGCCGCAGCATCGCTTATAAGCAGGACCAGATGGTATAGCAGTCTTCTCCATATCACCACCCTGGAGGTGGCTTCATTAAGCGCTACGATTATATTATCGTTGGCAGCGGCATTGCCGGGCTTTACTGTACCCTGCTGGCCCAGAAATATGGCAGCGTGCTACTTGTCACCAAGGGCAGTATACATGACTGCAACACCAGACATGCCCAGGGGGGCATCGCCGCCGCCATCGGTAAAAACGACTCACCCCAGCTTCATTACAAGGATACCATAGCCGCCGGAGATGGCCTGTGCAACGAAGAGGCAGTCAACATA
The DNA here is from genome assembly GCA_030643515.1 of Dehalococcoidia bacterium. GTDB lineage: Bacteria > Chloroflexota > Dehalococcoidia > Dehalococcoidales > DAOWLH01 > DAOWLH01. Next base: position 9,539 of record DAOWLH010000100.1, read on the forward strand.
CTGGTTACTGAAGCCCCGGACAGAATCGCGGACCTGGTCGGCTTTGGTGTACCCTTCGATACCGTAAACGGGGAAATTGACCTCACCCTGGAGGCGGCCCACAGCGTGCGCCGCATCCTCCACGCCGGCGGCGACGCCACCGGCGAACACATAGAACTGACCCTGAGCGAAAGGGTGCGCTCCTTAAGCGTCCCCCTCCTCGAAGGCTACCTGGCGACTGAAATCATATTGGAAGAGGGCAGAGTCAGGGCATTAAAGACCCTTAACTGCGCCAGAGGCACCACTACGGAATTTGAATGCCATTTCCTCATTCTGGCCTCAGGTGGCTGTGGCCAGCTTTTCAAGTTCACCACCAATCCTGAGGTGGCCACCAGTGATGGCATTGCCCTCGCCTTTAACGCCGGTGCCGATGTCGTCGACATGGAGTTTTTCCAGTTCCACCCGACTACGTTGCATCTCCCCGGGGTGGCCACTTTCCTCATCTCGGAAGCAGTCAGGGGTGAAGGCGGCATCCTGCGTAATGCTAAAGGGGAGCGTTTTATGACCCGGTACACGCCACAGGCCGAGATGGCACCGAGGGATATCGTCACCCGCAGCATAGTTGCGGAAATGTCAAAGACAGGCGAAGACAATGTATTCCTGGACATCACCCGCCTGCCACCCCATGTCACTACCACGCGCTTCCCCCGGATATACCGCTTCTGTCTGGAACATGGCCTGGACATCACCAGGCAGCAGATTCCGGTGGCACCGGCAGCCCATTATATGGTCGGTGGCATAAAGGTTGATAGCTGGGGGGAAAGCACCATATCAGGGCTATTCGCCGCCGGCGAGGTCGCCGGCACCGGTGTCCACGGCGCTAACCGGCTGGCATCAAACTCATTGCTTGAGGTGCTCGTTTTCGGCAAGAGAACTATCCAAAGGACCCGCCACCAATATGAAACAGCCTCGGCTGGTTTTGGCAACGATGTCCTTACCCGTATTAAACCAAGAGAGCCGGCGCAGAACGCACCCCATGCCAGCCTCGCTGCCTTAAAACAGCTTATGTGGGATAAGGCAGGCATTATCCGCAATAGAAAAGACCTGACCGAAGCTGCCAGTATGATATCTGCCTGGCAACAATCTCTGCCAGCTGTCAAGAACCGCGCCTCACACGAGCTTTCAAACCTGATACTGACCGGGCGGCTGGTCACCGAGGCCGCCCTGCTAAGGGAGGAGAGTCGCGGTGCCCACTTCCGTTCCGACTTTCCCCGGCACTCCACCGGATGGCACCGTCATATCGTGCTGCAGGGTAAAATCAGGAGCCAAAATGAGACAACCATCTGACGAACTGGCTAATATAATAGACCTTGCCCTGGAAGAGGATGGCGGAAGCGGTGACATCACCAGCGATATTTTGCTACCCGAAAACCAGCAGGGGAAAGCAGCCATTATAGCCAATGCCGAAGGCGTGCTGGCCGGTGGTGACACCGCCAGACTGGCCTTTCTTAAGGTTGACCCCTCCCTTGTAGCAACCTTTTCCATCCCAGACGGCAGCATGGTAAAACCGAAAGATATAGTTGCCACCATCGAAGGCAATGTGGCCGGCATCCTTAAAGCGGAACGGGTAGCCCTTAATTTCCTGTGTCATCTCAGCGGCATCGCCTCGGAGACGGCCAGATATGTCGCCGGGGTTAGGGGAACAGCCACCGTCATTACCGATACCCGCAAGACTTCACCCGGTCTCAGGCTACTGGAAAAACAGGCCGTTCGTAGCGGTGGCGGCCACAACCACCGCCTCAATCTAGCCAGCGGAATCCTCATTAAAGACAATCACATAGCGGCGTTGCGCCACCTTGGTATGAGCCTGAAGGATATCGTGGCCAAGGCCAGGCAGAACGCCCCCAGGGGTTCAACGATTGAGATAGAGGTAAACACCACCGCCGAAGCCATTGAAGCAGCCAATGCCGGGGCCGACATCATTATGCTGGACAATATGACTCCCGATGACGTCAGACGGGTTGCAGGGCTGGTTTCAACCCGGACAAAGCTTGAGGCTTCAGGCGGCATCAACCTGGACAATATCAAAGCCTATGCCGCCACCGGCGTTGATTATATCTCCATCGGCGCCATCACCCACTCAGCCAGGGCGCTTGATTTTAGCCTTAAACTCAGTTAGCCAATAACCCGGCGTATACCACTGCTCAAGTCCGATTCAAGCTTCATTGGTCGCATGCATTTACAGACATATTATTCCCGTAATCGCGCTGTGGATATTCGCCATTTGGCCACAGGCAGTACCATTTTACCCCTATCAAAGACCAATATTGTGACTTTTGGGTGATTGTAAAGCATCCTTCTATCCCTAAAAATAGATATTGCGAATAACTTGATGTAGTTGGAAGCAAGAATAAACATATAGGAGAAAAACGATGGATACCATAAAAACTTCTAAAGAGCTCGGCAAAGGCGATAACAACGGAACGACTGATATTATGGCCGATATGGCCAAAGAGGCAGACCAAATCATCTCCAATGCTCGTCAAGCAGCCCGCCAGGAAGCGGAGCAGGAGATAGAGCGGATCCTCAAGCAATACGAAGAGAAGGCAAAGCAAATCGTTTCCAGGATTCGGGAAGAGACAAATACAAGGGCCGCCCAAATCGCCGACAGCGTGCGGGAATCAATTCTGACGAGAATCGAAAAGGCTTCATCGGATGCCATAGCTGAAGCAATTGCCGATTCCAGCCGAAAAGTCGAGGAGATCGTCAAGAGCCAGCCAGATTTAGCCGCTGATAAGCCGGAGCCAGCACCCGCCAAGGCCAAGATTGACCAGGAAAGCAGTCCCCCGCAACCCCAGGTGGATAATCTGGCCGAGCAGGATAATGGCGATGAAGCTAAAGACAAGAAGAGCCCTACTGAGGCGGAAACCAGTCGAGGAGCACGTACTGACGTTAGATTTGAGCAGGATTTTGACCAGTGGCTTAGCCAGTAAGCAAGAGACCAGACATGGAAGCAGGCAACGGCAGAAGAAAAGAGTTTGGCCTGATGCTACGACAGCAACGGCTGATGATTCCTATGACCCTTCATGACCTGACATTAAAATCGGGCGTATCGCCTTCTTACCTGGGCAGGATAGAGAGAGGGGAACGCTTCCCTTCCGCCACCATATTGCAGAGAATCGCCCGGCCTCTAGGTTTTGACATCGATGAGCTTTTTACCCTGGCTGGTTACCTATCGACGCAACCTGCCGCTGTATCCGAAGCGAGTCCAGATTATTCCGGCAACCACCTGGACCCGTATGTCTACCGCGTCCTGTCTCAGGAACCAATCGCTGCGCAACGGGCGGTCATCGGCATCATCTCCATACTGAGAAGTATCGCCAAAGTGGATAACGCCTAGCGGTGAGTCTAAAAAGAGACTGCCAACTCCACCGCCTTCAGGCTGCTACCTCCTGAACGCTAATTTGCGGCAATAGCCATTCCACGTCAGCCCGGCGGCAGAGCTCCGTCCCCGGCGTCAGCACCGCAGCCGTGCCCATCGCCGTAGCCAGGCGGCAGGCCTCCCAAAGAGATCCCCCTTTGGCTAGCTTCATGGCGAGGCCGGCAACAGAGCAATCGCCGGCACCGACGTCACTGACGCCCTTCACCCTCGGGGGCACCGCTCTTATGACCTTACCCTCACCGGCGGCAATGAGACCATCTTTGCCCCTGGAGATAACGGCGATTTCAATACCACCGGCAACCAGTTCAAGGCAAGCCGTAATAATATCGGCTTCAACTTCCAGTTCAACGCCAAGAAGCTCTTCAGTTTCCCTGACATTGGGCTTTATGAGGTAGGGCTTCCCCTTAACCCCCTCCTTTAGATATACCCCTGATGAATCCAGTATGGTTTTTACGCCATGCTCCCTGGCTTTGAGAATAATCGTGCGGTAAATATCCGCCGGGCAGCCCGGAGGCACGCTGCCGCCAGCAACTATCAGGTCCGGAACCCGGCTACTGCCCCAGAGTTGCCCAAAAAAGCGGGCTACTTCTTCCTTTGAGACAAGCGGCCCCGCAGTGCTAATCCTTGTCTGCTGCGAGGTCTTAACGTCATTAATAATAATGCAGGAGCGCGTTTCCCCGCCAATCGGAGTGAACCTGAAGGGCACCCCCTGCTCGGTTAGCAGCGTTGCCAGTATTTGGCCGTCATGCCCGCCGATGAAGCCATAGGCCACACCCAGGCCACCCATCTCATGTATCGCCCGCGATACATCTATGCCTTTGCCCCCGGCATCATGACGCACCCCGGCACTGCGATTGGTCTCGTCCAAGTTCAATCCTTGAACAGTGATGTGCTTATCGACACAGGGGTTCAGAGTTATGGTAGCAATCATAATCCGCCGCACGACATCAGTATTCCAGGTACCAGTCTTGCGAAACACCAGCCAGTGCATCGGCAGATAGCCCCAGCTTCCGGTACCAGGGTACAGCATATTTGCCGGCTATCTCATTAAGTTCCTTTAGCCTTTCGACAGCTACGGTACCCAAATATTCGCTTCTTTGGCGGACGTTTTCAATGGCAACCGCTTCCTGCCAGATGGCACGGCCAGCCAGAAACCCGGAAGCCCCCGCCCGGCAGGCAATCTCGACCTGCCTGCGAAAGAGTTCGTAGTCAACACCAGCGCTGAGTATAACCCAGGGCACCGGTGAAGCAGCATCCAGTTCACGGCAATGCTCGCTAAGCTCGGACTTATCTGCTTTATAGCGCAGGTCATCCGGAAACTCAGCCTTGAGGATATCTATGGGCAAACCGGTGATATCCCTTGCGGTATCAATCACCAGCCGCGCTTTATGCTCAGCGAATAACCTCGGATTGGACACCTCGTCACCCACAGGATAAGACACCGCTTCCACCAGCAGGGGAATGTCATGCTCGATGCAATCCCGGGCGACAGCGTTTACCGTATCCAGCTGCTGGGCGGCTAATTCATTCAAATCCGGCCGGTAATAGAGCAACAGCTTGACCGCCGAGGCGCCCATACGCTTAGTTTTGGCCACACTCCATCCCTCAAGCAGCCTGGTTCGACGGTTTTCCCTATCTCCAGCATAGCCGGTAGCCTCCAGCGACACCAGAAGACCGCTGTCTTTTGGTATCACGCCGTGACTGATGCATTGAGCGGCCCCGTATATCGGGTCAAGAAGGACAGCGCTAGCGTAAGGAGCCAGGTGAGAACACAGCTCCAGCTTGAAGTCAATCATCGCCCCATCGCAGACTTCGTCTTCCTCCTGGCAGATAAGCTGGCGCAGTGAGCCGCGGTGGTCAATGGCACACATGTTGAAGATACCCGACTGGTCGGCAATCTGCTGCAGCCCCTTTAGCTTGCCAATGCTCAACCGTTTCATGGCTCTCCTCGATTATTATGGGTTATCAGCCGTTAATAATCAAGGCGTTTGTTTTTATCTACAGCCACAATTATAATATAGCCGGTTAAGCCTATATTTGAGGGGTCTTGCATTTCTTGCTTTATCGCACCATCCAGCTAGCATTGAAGCTGCTCTTTTCCCTGCTGACCCGCCGCCGGGTCACGGGTAGAGAGAATATTCCCCGCCACGGACCGGCTATCTTTGTCGGCAATCACATCCACCTGTTCGACTCGCCACTGCTCTGGGTCACCCTGGGTTCAAAAGCGAAATTCATAGCAAAAGAGGAGATGTTCAACTCCAGGATAACTGGCTACATCATGCGCACTTGCGGCGTCTTTCCGATAGCCAAGGAGCGCCTTGATATGAAGGCTTTTCGTCGGGCAATGCGAACCCTGTCCCGCGGGCAACATCTGGTCATGTTCCCTGAGGGAATGAGAAGTAAGAACAAGCGCCTCAAGCTGGCTTTCCCCGGAGCCGCCCTCATGGCCTCGCGCAGCGGAGCACCGATTGTTCCGGTAGTCATTACCGGTACGGAAAATCTCCAGGGGATAAAGTGGTTATGGCGACGTCCCCGGATATCAGTTCATTTTGGGCCGTCTTTTTTACTGCCGCCAGTGGAGGACCGACTTACCAAGTACAAACTGGCCAAGTTGACCGACATTATTATGGAAAGTATTGCCCATTTGCTGCCAGAGGAATATCATGGCCAGTACAAACCCAGGAAGGTAGAGTGACTTGGAGATTAAACGGGCGCCTGATATCGGTTTCTGTACGGGGGTCAGGCGGGCGATAGATATCCTGGAACGCGTCGCCCGCGAGCAGGGTGGCGTGGAGACGCTGGGGGCGGTGGTGCACAACCAGCAGGTGCTGCGCAAACTGGCTGATATCGGGGCCAGCATCGTCAATAGCGTCGATGAAATTAAGGGGAGCAGGGTAGTCATTCGCTCTCATGGTGTTGGTCCGCAGGTAATCAACCAGATTCAGTCCCGTGGTATCGACATAATTGATGCCACCTGTCCCTTCGTTAAACGAGCCCAGGTAGCCGCCAGAAGGCTGCACCAGTCTGGTTTTTATACCATCGTCTTCGGCGATGCCAGCCACCCCGAGGTCAAGAGTATACTCGCCTGGGCCAGTGACAACGGCCTGGCGACCCAGGAAGCTACAGTTCTGTCCAGCCTCGATAATCCGCCCCGCCGCCTGGGGATACTGTCACAGACAACCCATGTACCCGCCCGCTACGCCCGCTTCATCAAAGATATCATTGACTATGCCCTGGTCAAAGACTCGGAGCTACGCATCATCGACACCATCTGCCACGATATAAGGCGCCGACAGGAAGATAGTGTGAAGCTGGCCAGGGAATCTGAGCTGGTGTTTGTCGTCGGCGGCCACGCCAGCGCCAACAGCAAGCACCTGGTGGAGCTGTGCTCCGAGATAACCACTACCCGTCTCATTGAGACCGCCCGCGAAATCCGGAGATCCTGGTTGCCGGAGAAGGGTATTATCGGCATCACCTCGGGGGCTTCCACCGGCGAAGAGACAATAGATGACGTGGTAACCAGGCTCAAGTCCTTCACCCGGGATTAGGTAGACTTTACCATTGTCGCCGCCTTAGAATTTATGTTACACTGCCCTGTTAAGAAGCCATGACAAGACGCCGCATTTTTTCCGGAGCCCGACCAACCGGTCGTCAGCACATCGGTAATTACCTGGGAGCCTTACAGAACTGGGTCAAACTGCAGGATAAATACGAGTGCATCTACTGCATCGTTGATATTCACGCCCTGACCTCACTGGAAGACACCAAACAACTCCAGGGCAACATCCATGAGATGATTCTTGACTGGCTGGCGGTCGGCCTCGACCCGGAAAAGAGTATTCTGTTTGTCCAGTCCCATGTACCACAGGTGATGGAGCTGCACACCCTGCTCAGTATGATAACCCCGCTGGGCTGGCTATTACGAGTGCCTACCTTTAAAGAAAAGGTCAAGCTCCAGCCCAACAATGTCAACTACGGCCTGGTCGGTTATCCAGTGCTACAGACGTCCGACATAGCCCTCTATAAGGCCGAAGTAGTACCCGTTGGCGAAGACCAGTTGCCCCACCTGGAACTGGCGCGGGAGATTACCCGCCGCTTCAACAGCCTGTTCGGCTATACCTTCCCCGAACCTCAGGGCAAGCTGACATCCTATCCGATGGTGGTCGGGCTTGACGGCAAGGACAAGATGAGCAAACAGGCCGGCAACGACATCGAGCTGGCGCTGACACCGGAGGAAACCAGGAAAAAGATAATGACCGCCTTCACCGACCCCGCCCGCCGCTACCGCACCGATGCCGGGCATCCCGAAGTGTGCAACGTCTATAAGCTGATGACCTACTTTGACCGCCTAAAAACAGAGGGCATCGCCGGGCAGTGCCGTTCTGCCGAGATTGGCTGCGTCGACTGCAAGCTGGCGCTGGCCGAGGCGATAAACAGCGAACTGAAGCCTGTCAGGGAAAAAAGAGCAGAGCTTGCGGCCGACCCGAAATCTATAGCCGCTATCCTTAACGACGGCGCCAAAAAGGCCCGGAGTATCGCCAGGAAGACCTTAAAAGAGGTCAAGAAGAACATGGGGCTTATTTAGCCCGGTGTTTCTTTACAAACCGCTTCATGCGCACCAGCGCCTCCTCTATTTCGTCAAGTGAGGTGGCGTAGCAGCAGCGGACGTAGCCCTCACCGCCCGGACCGAAGGCACTACCGGGAACGACGGCCACCTTCTCCTTAATAAGCAGTTTTTCGGCAAAATCCTCGGAGTTCATACCGGTGCTTTTGATTGAGGGGAAGGCATAGAAGGCACCCCTGGGCTCGAAGCAGGACAGGCCGATATCGCACAGGCCCTTGACCATGACCAGCCGTCGGTGGTTGTAGTCCTCGACCATCTTAGCAACGCTGTCCCCTCCCGATTTCAGAGCCTCGATGGCGGCTACCTGCCCCATGGTTGGGGCGCTCATTATGGTGTACTGGTGTATCTTGGTCATGGCGGCGATGATTTCTTCGCTGGCTGCGGCATAGCCGATGCGCCAGCCGGTCATAGCATAAGACTTGGAGAAGCCACCGAGTAATATGGTGCTCTCCTTCATACCGGGCAGTGCCGCCAGACAGGTGTGTTCCACACCATAGACCAGCCCGGCATATATCTCGTCGGATACAAGCAACAAATGGTGGCGACGGGCTAGCTCGGCTACTGCTATCAGTTTGTCCCGTGGCATAACGGCGCCGGTTGGATTGGCCGGATAGCCAAGCATAATGGCCCTGGTACGGCTATTTATCTTTGGCTCTATATCGGCGGCATCAAGCTGAAAGCCGCTCTCCTCCCCGGCGGGCACCAGCACCGGTTTACCACCCGCCAGAATAACGCATGCAGGATAAGAAACATAGCTTGGGTCGGGCATGATGACCTCATCCCCGGGGTCAATGACAGCTCTCATGGCCAGGTCCAGTGCTTCACTGACACCGACGGTTATCAGAAGCTCGGTATCGGGTTTGTATTCCAGGCTATATCTATCCCGAAGATGCACCGCCAGCTGATGTCGCAGCGCCGGCATCCCCAGGTTAGAGGTGTACATGGTGTTGCCCTTCTCCAAAGAGTAGATAGCAGCCTCACGTATATGCCACGGTGTAGCGTAGTCCGGCTCGCCAACGCCGAGCGAAATGACCCCCTCCATCGAGGCCAGCAGGTCAAAGAACTTGCGTATGCCGGAGGGCGAAATCTGCCCCACCCTCTGCGCCAGAGGTCCGGCGTGTCTATCTAACTTTGCCAACGGTTCCGCTGCCATTACAATATCTCACAATTACAGAATTACCGGTTGCCTTTTAGCCCCCTCGTTGCCCTCCAGTATCTCTCCATCCTCCTTGTAGCACTTGAGCAGAAAGTGGGTAGCCGTCCCCTGCACCCCTTCAATGGGCGCCAGCTTCTGGGTAACGAAGTCCGATATCTCGTGCATGGATTTACCCGTAGCCAGAACCGCCAGATCATATGCCCCTGAAACCAGATAGACGGCACGTGCCTGCGGGAAACGATAGATGCGCTCGGCGATAGAGTCAAAGCCGACGTCCCGCTGCGGTGTAAGCTTGACCTCGATAAGTGCCCGCAGCCGCTCGTCGCCCACCTTATCCCAGTTGACCAGCGTCTTGTACTTGACGATTGTCCGCTCCGCCTCCGCCTGCTTGATTAGCCTGGCGACTTCATCCTCGGAGAGTCCGGTCATGGTGGCTATACGCTTGGTGGAAGCATGGGCATCGCTCTCAAGTATCTTAAGGACTTCTTTAAGCATTTTCCCGCTCCTTATCGCTCAACTCCTTAAGCGACCATTCTTCTTGGTCCTCATTATAGCAGAGTTGGAACGATTTGCTATCCCCGGTTTTAACCCGAAAACACTTTTTGCCCGGCTGCCGCCATTCCTTTTCCACCTCCGCCACCTGATATTCAACGCCCCGCCAGGTGAAAGAGATCGGCCTTTCGGCATAGGTGTGGCCGGAATAGCAGCTTACTTCGAGGTTTTCCAACCCCATCCCCTTTATCCCCTTCCCCTTGATAAGGGGAAGGGGAAACAATTTTAATAGAGGGGCTAGCGCCCCTCTTAAACTCCGGCTCTCTTACGGCCTTCTTGGAGTTGCAGGATTTACACAGCGTTTGGAGATTGATTAAAACTGTCTCTCCGCCCTTGGATTCTGGATATTTGTGGTCAACTGACAGACTTCGTCTGGACCCACATTGTACGCAAGTAAAATTATCTCGCTCCCATACTTCCCACCTTAATTCACTGGGTATGGGTATTTTTTTGATTGAGTTAGTTGAGTTAGGCATCCGATTTTTTGGAGAACTTGAACCAAAGGAGGAGTCGTGGAGTTCCATTATGCAGTCACAGCATAATGAAAAATCTTTTTCAGCCCAGTAAAAGTGTCCTGGCCATCCAAACTCCCCCTTATCGCTTTCTAGCTTACACATATCGCATTTATGTACATCTACCATATCACCGCATAGAAACATTTTTCTGTCTAATTTCATTTCATTCCCCTCCCTAAATCCCCGGTCTCATCTTATGCCAGTCCGTTGCCTGCTGGTAGGCGTGGGCGATTTTGAGTATCGTTTCCTCGTCAAAGGGCTTGCCGATAATCTGCAAGCCTATGGGCAGCCCGTCGGCGAAACCGGCGGGGATGGAGATGGCCGGAAGGCCAGCGATGTTTATCGGCAGGGTGCAGACATCGGAGAGGTACATCTGGAGCGGGTCGTCAACCTTTTCGCCAATCTTGAAGGGAACGGTGGGTGAGGTGGGCGTTATCAGGGCGTCATAGCTCTCAAAGGCCCGGTCAAACTCCCTACGTATCAGGGTGCGCACCTTCTGCGCCTTGAGGTACCAGGCATCATAGTAGCCGGCGGACAGGGCGTAGGTGCCCAGCATGATGCGCCGCTTCACTTCAGGGCCGAAGCCGTACTGGCGGGTCTTTTCCATTGCCCGCCACATGCTGTCAGCATCCTGATATGAAAAACCGTACTTGACGCCGTCATAGCGGGCTAGATTGGCCGAGGCCTCGGAGGGGGCGATAATATAATAGACAGCCAGGGCATAGGGTGTGCTAGGCAGTGAAACCTCCCAGTCAATGACGGCACCAAGCCCTTCTAGCCTGGCGATAGCAGCCTGTATCGCCCGGATAACCTCTTCCTGCATCCCCTCGACGAAGTATTCCCCGGGCACGCCGAGGCGAAGCCCCTTGATGTCGCCGTTCAAACCACAGGTATAATCGGTCACGGGCAAGGGGACCGAGGTAGAATCCCTCCTGTCAAATCCGGATATAGCATTCAATACCAGGGCGGCATCGGTGACATCGCTTGTCAACGGGCCAATCTGGTCAAGGGAGCTGGCAAAGGCGACCAGGCCGTAGCGGCTTACCCTGCCATAGGTCGGCTTCAGGCCGGTAACGCTGCAGAAGCTGGCCGGCTGGCGGATACTACCGCCGGTATCCGAGCCCAGGGCATAGATGGCCTCACCGGCAGCCACCGCCGCCGCCGAGCCGCCGCTGGAGCCCCCGGGCACCCGGCCCAGGTCCCAGGGGTTATGGGTGACAAAGAAGGCCGAGTTCTCGGTGGAAGAGCCCATGGCAAACTCGTCCATGTTGGTCTTGCCGACCATCACTGCCCCGCAACCGCTCAGCCTCTCCATCACCGTGGCGTCGTAGGGAGGGACATAGTTCTCCAGCATCTTTGATGAGCAGGTAGTCCTCACCCCCCTGGTGCTGATGACATCCTTGATTAGCACCGGGATACCGCAAAGCGGATTGCCGTTACCACTGGCTATCCTCTGGTCGGCTGCTCTTGCCTGCTCCATAGCCATCTCCCCGGTGACGGTGACAACTGCCCTGACACTGGGCTCTATTTTATCAATGCGCTCAAGCGCCGCCCGGGTAAGCTCCACCGATGACACCTGCCTGTCCGCAAGCAGCCGGTGTGCTTCATGAATGGTCAGTTGCTTTCCGTCTGACAATGTTTTCTCCTTATATATAAGCTCTCATTCCACTAACCTACCCACTGGCATTATGTAAAGTGGCACTTCATCCGCAGACAGTTTCAGGATTTCGGCCACCCTATCATCATCAAAAGCACCGATAACCACCGTGCCCAATTTCAGAGATACCGCTTGCAGATAGACATTCTGGGCAGCATGGCCGACCTCCATATGAACGTAGCGGATACCCCGCTCACCATACCTGTCCGTCGTTCTTTCATAGACGGCGGTAAAGACAATATCTATGGCGCCATCAGCAATCCACTGCTGATTAAGGGCAGCCCTGGCCAAATCACCCCTCAGGTCACCGGCAACCACCCGCACCAGTTCGTGCTGCTCCGGCAGATAGCGGTATATCCCCGGTGCAACACCGGAAACGTCACCAACGACAAGATATACCTCCAGCGGATAGGTTGCTCCGGCCGAGGGAGCTGCCCTGAAAAAACCCGCGGGGTCAGTGATCCCCTGAGCCACCCACAGGAGTTGGGACACCGTTTCAAGGCTCAAGGGCTCCTCGGCATATCCCCTTACCGACCGCCGCTCGAGCAAAGCCTCCTCTACCGAGACAGTGCCATCATACTTCGGCTCGGGCAGGAATATCCTGACCTCGTCTCCGGCCTCTGGCAGCCCGCCATCGGCGCCTGCGCAGGCCGAGAAATTGAGGGATAGAACTATCAGAGACATCATAGCTGCCAATCCTCTGCCAATCATCACCAGCCTCCCTGCCCGCCAATCAAGGCTATAGAATCGCCCTATTCCAGTACGGCTTTTACCCGGAAGAAGTCCCCCTCCTTATTCGGCGCATTTGCCAGTACCTGTTTCGTGGGCAAAGAAACCTCGGCCTCATCATCTTTCATTACATTCCGCATTATATTGGGCTGGGCTGTAGGCGGGATACCTTCTGTATTCACTTGCTGCAGCACTTCAAAGTGCCCCAGGAGATGGGACAACTGCTCGCTGAGCCTGTCCACCTCTGCTTCGGTCAGACCCAGCCGGGCCAGCCGGGCGATGCGCAGCACCTCTTCACGGCTTAGCTTCATTTCTTGCCTCCTACCCTGCCGCCATTATAGCACCCGAATTTGACAGCGGGCAAACAGGCCCCGTGCTATAATAACAGGCATGAGCGGCCGTCTGATACTGGCCATTATTAGCGTTCTTGTAGAAGAAGCCGCCCTGGCGGTTATCGTTCTGGTTGGTCTGCCCGGGCTGGACATCAACATACCTGTGGCCGGCCTCATAGCAATTATGATAGCCTGGCTGGCAATCTCGGTGCTCATCTACCGGGCAGGCAGCCGCGCCCTGAAGAGGAAGCCGTTAACCGGCCTGGAGACAATGGTAGGCACCAGGGGCAAGTCCTTAAGTCCGCTGGACCCCGATGGGCTGGTCAGTATCGGCGGCGAGTACTGGCAGGCCAGAGCAGCCTCGGGTAAGATTGCCGCCGGCGATAGGATTATTGTCGTCTCCCAGAGAGGCAGCAAGCTGGTTGTCCGCTCCGGTGACTAGGCTTCTGCACCGCTGAATTGCTCTTAAACCGGCGGAGATGATATAATGCCCACTCACAGGACTCACGGAGGACAAGATATGGACATCATCCCGGCTGTAGATATAAGAGATGGCAAGTGTGTCCGCCTCTACCAGGGCGACTACGGCATGGAGACCGTCTTTTCTGACGACCCGGTGGCAATGGCCTTGAAGTGGCAGTCACTGGGGGCAACCAGACTCCATATTGTTGACCTCGACGGAGCCGCCGCCGGTAAGCCGGGCAACCTTAAAGCAATTACCGGCATCGCCAATACAGTGGTCGTCCCCATCCAGGTAGGCGGCGGCATCCGCCAGCTGGAGACAATGGAAAATCTACTCAAGCTTGGCGTTGAACGCATCATTCTGGGCACAGTCGCCATCGAAAACCAGGACCTTGTCCGCCAGGCATGCCGCCGCTTCGGACAGGCGGTGGCCGTTAGCATTGACTCCCGGGAAGGAAAGGCGTCAACACATGGCTGGCAGCAGGATACAGAAGCTGGCGTCTTAGACCTGGCCCATTCGTTGATAAAACTGGGAGTGAAGCGCTTTATTTTTACCGATATCAGCCGCGATGGCACCCTGACGGAGCCAAACTTCAGCGCCATCCTGGAACTGGTGGATGCGGTCAGGTACCCGGTTATCGCTTCTGGTGGAGTTTCATCAATCAGCCACCTCAAGGTGCTGAAAAAGCTCGGCGTTGAGGGAGCCATAATCGGTAAAGCCCTCTATACCAATGACATTAACCTAAAAGAGGCACTGGCAACAGTCAATTAGCGAGGTTTTTTCCATTATGAAGTTTGACAGCAAAGGACTTGTTCCAGCCATCATACAGGACGCCGACACCAGTGAGGTACTGATGCTGGGCTACATTAACCAGCAGTCACTGGAGCTTACCCTTTCCAGTGGTGAAGTCTGGTTCTACAGCCGCAGCCGAAAGGAGCTATGGCACAAAGGGGCTACTTCGGGCAACCGCCTCATAGTGCGCCAGATGTGGCAGGACTGTGACAGCGACACCCTTCTGATAAAGGTAAATCCGGCGGGGCCGGTGTGCCATACAGGTGAAAGGAGCTGCTTCTTCCGACAGCTGGATTCCGCCAGTCCAGGGCATCAGGAAGAGTCCGGCTGAGCCTCCTCTTCTCCCTCCCCATCAACGACCAGCGCCTGCTGTAGTGCTGCCACGGCAACCTCAATCTGTTTATCGTCCGGCTCCCGGGTTGTCAGGCGCTGCAGCCACAGGCCGGGGGCAACCAGCGCCCTAACCAGGACATTATTCATATGCCGGGCGCCATACTGGGTCGCTTCGTAGCCCAGAGCGGCGATAACCGGCAGCAGCAGCACACGCGACAGCACCATCAACCAGACCACCTGACGCCCGATGAGGGCAAAAACGATGATGGCAATAACCAGCACCGCCAGCAGAAAGGCGGTGCCGCAACGGGCATGGGCAGTGCTGTATTTCTGTACCGCCTCCGCCTCCAGAGGAACGCCATCCTCATAGGCATGTATAGTCTTGTGCTCGGCGCCATGGTAGGCAAATACCTTCCTTATATCAGGCAAAAAGGATATCGCCATCATGTAGCCCAGCAAAATAACCAGCCGGATACCCCCCTCAATCAGGTGAAAGACCAGGGATGAGTTGATATAGGGGTCAATAACTCGGGTTAAGAACAGGGGGGCTAAAAAGAAAAGACCAACGGCAAAGGCTATCGAGACCAGCAGTACCAGCCAGGTGGCTCCCCGGGATAGCTCTTCTCCTTCTTCCTCAAGGGATACATTGGCCGAGTAAACCAGGCTACTAATACCCAGTACCAGTGCTTCCAGCAGAACGATGACACCACGGATAAAGGGAACTTGCCTTAAACGACCGGTATATATGGCCGGTAGCGGCCTGATATTTAAGGCCAGCTCACCGTTGGGGCGGCGGACAGCTACCACAGCCGCCTTCTTTCCGCGAATCATAACCCCTTCCATAACCGCCTGCCCGCCGTAGTGAAACTCTCTTGCCATACTTACTCCAATAAAAAAGGAGCGGAACCGGTGAGCCGCTCCTCGGTCTGCTTGCACACCTGCTAGTCCTTAATCTTATAGCGCTGCTTGAAGCGCTCAACGCGTCCGGCGGTATCAATCAGGCGGCGTTCGCCGGTGAAAAACGGGTGACAGGCGCTGCACAGCTCCACTTTCAGTGTTTTCCTGGTAGAGCCAATGGTGAAAGTATTGCCGCAGGAGCAGATTACCTGGGCGTCTTCATAATACTTGGGGTGAATCTTCTCTTTCATATGCCTTAACCAGAGTATACGCTGGCCCTTTTCCTGTCTTTTCCCGCCGGCTCGTATTTGACGTTTCCGTCAATCAGGGCGAACAGCGTAAAGTCCCGTCCCATGCCGACATTGTTGCCCGGATGAATTCTGGTACCTCTCTGGCGTACCAGAATGGTGCCCGCATTAACAGTCTCGCCAGCATACCGCTTCACTCCCAGCCGCTTCGACTGGCTGTCACGGCCGTTTCGTGTAGAGCCGCCGCCCTTCTTATGTGCCACTTTCGGTTACCTCTTTCTTGCGCCGGCGGGGCTTCTTTGCAGGTGCTGCTTCAGCCCCCGGCTGGCTTATCTTGTCTATGGTCAATCTGGTAAAAAGCTGGCGATGCCCCGTCTTCTTGCGGTAACGAACCTTCGGCTTGTACTTGAAGACAACAATCTTACTCCCCTTACCATCACCAGTTGAGGTAGCCACTACTTTCGCCCCCTCAATGGTGGGCTTGCCAACAGTAACCTTTTTGCCATCGGCTATCAGCAAAACCCGGTCCAGCTCCACGGTATCACCCTCGGCCACGCCGAGACGGTCTACCTCTATGCTCTGACCAGGAGCTACCGAATACTGCTTGCCGCCAGTTTCAATAACCGCGTAAATGTGAGCACCTCCATATAGCATAAACCGTTCATTCTACCAGCTACTTTTGCCGGCTGTCAAACTGCCGCTGCCGCCACTGCCCTTCTACCCTGCCTTTAAGCTCACCCAGACTGCAATCGGTGTCTATGACCGCAGTGGCATGCTTAACCTTCTCCTCCTGGGATAACTGAGCGCGTATACGGGCCTCCGCCTCCTCATGGGACAGCCCCATTCCCTGCTCAAGACGCTTAAGAACAACATCCTCAGGGGCGACGGTAACCCAGAGTTCATCAACCAGCGCAGTCCACCGGGCTTCGATAAGCAGCGGGGCTTCAATGACCACCACCTCAACCCCCTGCCCTTGGTATTGCTCCATTCTTGAGCGCACTTCGTCACCAATAAGCGGGTGCATTATTCTGTTCAGGTAGGCCAGGTCCGGTGGACTGTTAAATACAATCTCAGCCAGCTTCTGTCGGTTAATCAGACCATCGGGCTCCAGCACCTGCCGGCCGAAAGCGCCCGCTACTGCCTGATATGCCTGACCCCCGGGCTTAAGAAGCTCATGTCCAATCTTATCGGCATCTATGACCACTGCCCCCAACTCCTTCAATAACCGGGTGACGGTAGTCTTGCCGCTGCCGATGCCGCCGGTAACACCTATCACTCTCATAGCTTAGTCAGTCTATCTGCTCCCAGGCAGGCAGTCAAGGTTTGGCTGATAGCCTGTCATAGTGTAAACTTGGTTACCGACAGGATGCTCTATGGAAGTTAGCTGGATAAACATAGCCGTAATAAGCGCCGCCCTCCTGGGACTGGTAAACATCGTTGATAGCCACCTCCTCACCAGGCGGATGCCCAGCTTCCAGGTGTATCTGTTGCTGGTCAGCCCCTTTATCCTGTTCTCCGGCATCGTCTTTGCCTTTCTCTTCCCCCTGCCGGACAATCTTAGCGCCTGGCAGATACTGGTGGCCGTAGGTGCCGGTTTGCTGCGCGCCGTATCGGTCATCATCCTGCTATATACGCTAAAAAAAGAGGAGGTGTCACGGGCTATTCCGGTGGTCGCCATCTACCCCATCTTCGTTGCCACCATGGCGGTACCGCTTCTTGGCGAAGTATTGACCGGGGTACCACTCGCTGCCATTGCCGTTGTCGTCGTCGGTGCCGTAGTGATCTCGGCAAGAAGGATGCCAGGCCGTCCAACCAAATGGCTGGGGACTACTTTCTTCCTCCTTCTGGCTTCCAGCATCCTGCTGGCGCTGGCCGACTTAACCAGCAAGTACGCCCTAGGCTACCTCTCCTCCTGGAACATCTACTGGATTAGTATACTTGTTTTGAGCGTAATTGCTGTTCTCTTATCGCTACGTCGCCACTCGGTAGCGCAACTTACCAGGATTAAAAACCCCCGTACTTCGCTGGCACTCGTCATCCTCAATGAGACGCTGGTGGTGACCGGGGCGCTAATGCTCTTCTGGGCGATGGAACGCGGGCCGGTATCACTGGTGTCCACCATCGCCAGCACCCGCCCCGTCTTTGTGCTTATCTACGTCCTCATCCTGAGCCGTTTCCGGCCGGCGTTTCTGCTGGAAAGGATGGGAAGGACAACGCTGGCAATCCGGTTGGCCGCTACCGCCCTGATTGCCGGTGGAATCGCTATGATATATCTGACCTGAAGCTCCACCATCTTGCCCGAGGTATTCAAAGGTAAGCCACACTTAGAAGAGCTTCTACAGCGAAAGCATTCCATCTAGCTAGGTCTTCCCCCATGTAGTAACTTCCTGATAAGATAAGTAAGGTTGACATCAGACATTTCCTACACTATTACTACCATAATCCTACATTGAATAGGAATATCTAATTAGTTTATATGCTTACCTATGTAACATAAGGAGGTGCTGATAATCAATATAATGCAATAAGGGGCGGTGAAGTGGTGTTCATCACTTAGAAGCTCATTAATCAAGATAAGGGGGAAACTAGATAGTGAAAAGAAAGGTACTAGGAACAGCACTATCGCTAGCACTGTTATCCGGTCTGTTTATGTTTACAATTCCAGTTAGTGCTGACCCAGATGGGGCAGCAGACCAGGCAGGGTTTATTAATTTTGAAATCAAGTTAGGTTCGTGAGCAGGTGGTGCCGACCCTGGATGGGTCGATATATGGGAAGGTGAGCCAGGGGAGTATTTCGGGAGAGAACTGCTTGGTCATGTGAGACATTTACGAAATTATACCTGACATTTCACGATAGCCGAAAGTTCTTTCGGCACGGGTACAGCAACTAGTATTTTTAATGTGAACGATAATTACCAAGCGGGAAAACGTCAGGTAATTCAAACTTGGATATTTGAGTTTGATGATGAGTATGAGGGTTCGATTACCATAAACCGACGGGCGAATGGTGATTTTCTTGGTTGGAGAAGCACCAACCCAGCAAGCACTCTTGCTAATTGGGATTACAAAGCACACAGAGTGATAACGGAAGGTACAGGTGATTTAAAGAATTTCCACCTCAGTGACTTTGACAATAATTTAGGAACCAGATGGTGGTGGGGCATTGGTCACTTTGCCCCAAGGGATTAGCCATTGTTAGTTTGAAACTGTATTGATAGTGATAGGGGAAAGGGGGCAGGGTTCAGGCTCTGTCCCTTTTCTTTTATAGCCGATGTTTCGTGTTATAATGAAATAGAAGGTAACCGAAATGCACCCGGCAATGCTCTCAGAGGAACTGCCCGGCGACAGAGTACGCTGCAATATCTGCCAGTGGCGCTGCAGCATAGCTTCCGGTAAAGCTGGTGTTTGCAAGATGTACCACAACAAAGAGGGTGCTCTCTACAACATGAACTATGGCCTGGTATCCTCGGTGGCCGCCGACCCCATTGAGAAGAAGCCGCTGTTCCATTTCCACCCCGGCAGCCTCTGTTTCTCTCTGGGCAGCTGGGGCTGCAACTTCCACTGCCAGGGCTGCCAGAACTGGCAAATCTCCTGCGTTGATGCCGTCAACATCGGACGAATCTCCCAGGAGATTTCACCCCAGGAAGCAATCCGCAAGGCCAGGATGACCAACTGCCAGGGCATCTCCTGGACCTACAACGAGCCTGCCATCTGGTTTGAATACACCCTGGACTCGGCCAA
>DAOWLH010000091.1 GCA_030643515.1 Dehalococcoidia bacterium
GCGACCTTCGGGTTATGAGCCCGACGAGCTGCCACTGCTCCACCCCGCGCTGAAGTGCTATGTTTTCTGGACGAGTTCGGCGAATTCATCCATGGGAAATGCCTCAAGTGTCTGATAGCGGACGTTGCCGTGCTCGGCTTCCTTGGTGAGGATATGGACGGCGGTTGTGGCATCGGGGGCCTCAAGGATGACCAGGAAGTCATACGGGCCAAGAAGGGCGTAACTTGCTAGAATCTTGCCACCGCGTTTTTCGGCGTTTTCCACAGCTTTCTTGTGCCGAATATCCAGGGCTTCTAGATTTTTCAAACCCTGCTCTGTTAAATTTCCCAGGGCAACAAAGGTAGCCATTGGTATCCTCCCTAATGACATTTTGGGTGAAAGAGCTGCCTTAGGGCAGCGGAAAATTGGAGTACCGCCCGTATATTAGTATAGGTACTACTTGGAGAAGTGTCAAGGCAGCCCCGGGGATAATCACGGGCTATTGTTTGTCTTCTTTTTCCGGCCACCAGCGCCTGAGCCGGGCAGATACTTCTTTTTCGTATCCCTGTTCGCTGGGGGTGTAGAAATGATGGTTTATAAGATTTGCAGGCAGGTTTTGCTGCTTGGTGAAGTGGCCAGGGTAATCGTGGGCGTACTTGTAGCCTTTCCCGTAGCCGATGCCTTTCATCAGTGTGGTTACCGGGTTTCGCAGGTGCAAAGGCACCGATTCGCTTAAACCCTGTTTTACCTCCTCCTGTGCTTTACCATAGGCCTGATAAATCGAGTTGCTCTTAGGTGCCGTTGCCAGGTAAACGGCGGCCTCGGCCAGGGCGAGATTTCCCTCGGGCATGCCGATAAAGTGGACTGCCTGCTGGGCGGCCATGGCTACAACCAGTGCCTGAGGGTCGGCCATGCCGACATCTTCTGAGGCAAAGCGGACCAGGCGGCGGGCAATGTAAAGGGGGTCCTCACCGGCTTCCAGCATTCGGGCCAGCCAGTATAGAGCGGCATCGGGGTCCGAACCGCGAAGTGATTTGTGCAGGGCGGAGATGGTGTCGTAATGCTGGTCACCACTCTTGTCATACGGCAGCGCCCGGTACTGGATGGCGTCTTCGATGGTGGCCAGTGAGATATGCCGCCTGCCTTCGGCGTCTGGCGGTGTCGTCAGGGCGGCTATCTCTATGGCGTTGAGGGCTGCTCTGGCATCATTGTTGGACATGGTGACCAGGTGGTTCAGCGCTTCCTCGGCAAGTTCTACTTTTAGGGTTCCCAGGCCGCGCAGGCTGTCCCTGAGTGCACGTAAAACAATTATCCTGATTTCGTCTTTGCGCAGAGGCTTCAGGGTTAATGCCTGGGCCCGGGAGAGAAGGGGCGAGATGACTTCAAATGAAGGGTTCTCCGTAGTTGCCCCGATAAGGGTGATGGTGCCGTCCTCCACGTAGGGCAGAATGGCGTCCTGCTGCGCTTTGTTGAAGCGGTGGATCTCATCGATGAAAAGGATGGTTCTCTGCTGGTGCAGCTTGCGGCGCTCTTTGGCTTCGTCAATGATGCGGCGTAAATCAGCAACGCCGGCGCTGACGGCGGATATCGGGCTGAAGTGGGAGGCGGAGATGCTGGCGATGATGTAGGCCAGGGTAGTCTTGCCGCTGCCCGGTGGCCCCCACAGGATGATGGAGGGCAGCTTGCCGGCTTCAATGGCCCTTCTGAGGACGCGGCTCTTGCCAACCAGGTGCTCCTGCCCGACGAACTCCTCAAAGCTGGCCGGTCTCATCCTCGCCGCCAACGGGGCTTCTTTGAGCCTGTCTTTTTCAAACTGGTGGTCGAATAAATCCATTGGAGTTACCTTATTTGCTGCTGGATGATGTTTATTACTTCCTCCGGGTGCCTGGTGGAGAAGGCAAACTGGCTGAAACGGCCCTCCTTCAGCTCCAGAATGACCCGGGGTGCCCTGATAACGTTGTATACCAGTATCGATTTTCCACCGGTTTTTGCCATCCTGATGCCCCAGCCCCCGTAGGCGATGCCAGATTTCTTATCCTGGCGGCAGCTTTCAATCCTTTGCCAGGGTATGGTGTACCTGAATCGCCCATAGCCCACGGTGATGGCATCGGCTGTCATGCTAATGGTTAGCCTGGCGAGGTTGGTTAGCAGGGCAGCGACACCGGCAAATATAGCCATCATGAGCAGGTAGAACCAGTTTGGCGCCGGACTGCTGCCGATTGGCCCTGAGGTCGCCTGGTAAATAAAAAGAAAGAGGAAGGCAGCAGCGAGACCAACCTCTGCAATCACCAGCACCCTGACGAGGGTGAAGGGTATCGACTCATTGTAGATTTCGTTGGCTTGCATGGTTCTTGCTACTTAATGTTCATAATGATATTAGCTTACCGCCTACTGTATTCGCTTACCTATACCTCTTCACCGTAAAGCGGGAGAGCTTGATCGGCTCGCCGGGCATAATACCCGCCTTGCGACAGCAGATGTCAATCTGCTGGTCAACGCTGTCCACCCCCTCCAGGTCGGGCAGCAGCAGCCCTTTTTTAGAGCCGCACTCCACTATTACCCCGTACTTTTTGGGATCAAGCTGGGTTTTGCCGGCTGCCGACTCCGGCCGGGTCAGAACGTCCACGCTGTAGTCCAGGCTTTTCAGTTCATCGGGGGCTACCGGGGGGAAGCGGGGGTCTCTGGTGGCCGAGCTGATGGCATTGGAGATGATTTCTCTGGCGATGTTTTCCTTGGTGGGCTCAAAGGTGCCGATGCAGCCCCGGAGCTGGCCAAACCGGTGAAGGGAGACGAAGACACCGGCCCGTCCTTTCATCTCCGGGGGCAGGTCTTCCGGTGGTGAGATGACTTTGCCTTCTTTGACGAAGGTCTCGATGGCCTGCCTGGCCAGTTTGACCGGTGGTGACATGACGGCAGCCCTGATGATTAAGCCGGCGTAGCCGACGACGCTGCCAAAATCACCGGTGATATCACCGCTGGTCTGGTATTTTACCAGCTCGGCTTTGCTGGTTCCCAGTTCCCTGGCGGCGGAGATGAGGCCTACTACCGGGGCATAGCCGCACATTGATATATTTAGCTCATCAATGCGCTCTAATAGCTTGTCTTCATCTAAATCCAGCATGGCTTCTATTGCTTTGCTGTCCTTCCTCTGTGCCGAGGCCTGGGATTCGTAATGGGTCATATCGCTTGAGGCAATGATTATCACCTCTTTACCGGATTCCCTAATCGCCTGCGCTATATCGCGGCCGATTTCTTTAAAGGTGGTGCCGGCGGCGTGGGCGAGCACGATGGGCACCAGCTTGATATCTTTCTTGAAATACTGCAGGAAGGGCAGCTGGACCTCTACCGAGTGCTCAAACTGGTGGGCGGTATGGTCCTCTTCAAGGTGGCTTGATTTTGCCAGCAGGTACCCCGCTAGCTCCGAGTCTATGGCAACATCACCCAGAGGCGTCTGCCAGGTGCCCCGGGACATAATGCTGAAGGGCTTGCCCATACCGGTATGATTGGGCCCCATGATGATAAAGCTTTCCTTGAATTTAATCCGTGATATTGTCGCCCCGGCTACCGGCCCGGAGTAGATATAGCCGGCATGCGGGGAGACCAGGCCGACCACGTCCTCTTTGTCTGCTTCGGCGTCGACCATGCCGCCTATCATTTCTTTGAGCTGCCCTGGCGAGCCGGGGTAAAACTGCCCGGCAACCGCTGGCTGTCTAATCATGGCGACCACCCCCTATCTTGAGGTTAAGCTCTA
>DAOWLH010000099.1 GCA_030643515.1 Dehalococcoidia bacterium
AGTTGCGCCCGGCCTGCGGTGCTGGTGCTGGCCGAGAGCTATCAGCCCTATCCGGCAGGGGTCTATCGAAGAGGCTTCAAGGCCATTATCTCCCCCATCCGCCGCAACAGCCGGTCACCGCTATCAAAGCTGAAGTCAACCAGCTATCTGGAGAGCATGCTGGCCAGGCAGCAGGCCAGAGCCGCCGGAGCCGATGAGGCCATCTGCCTCAATGAGAAGGGGCTGCTGGCCGAAGCCAGCATGAGCAATATCTTCCTGGTCAAGCAAGGGGTGCTGATAACCCCGGGGCCGGAGAGCGGCATCCTTGCCGGAATTACCAGACAGATTGTACTGGAGATGGCCACCAATCTTGATATCGAGGCTCGTGAACAGGACGTGAGACCAGAGGAACTATATGACTCCCAGGAAGCCCTGCTGACCAACTCGCTGATTGAGGTCATGCCGCTTACCCGGATAGAGGCAGGGCCGGTTGCCTCCGGTATACCGGGGCCGATTACCACAAGACTTATCGCCGCCTACAGAGAGCTGGTGCTCAATGAACAGGGGCGCGCCTAGCTTATTGCCAGCGATAGACCATCGGTGTAATATCTAGAATTATGGCAACGGCATTAGACCCCGAAACCCAGGCCAGGCTACTTGCAGCACAGAGAAGTGAAATAACCGAGTACTTCATCTATGAGAAGCTGGCCCGGTCGGTTAAAGACCTCCATAACAGAGACATTTTAAGGCGCATCTCCAAAGACGAGCTAAAGCATCATGACATCTGGAAAGGCTACACCGGACAGAAAGTCCAGCCACA
Organism: Dehalococcoidia bacterium; assembly: GCA_030643515.1. Taxonomy (GTDB): domain Bacteria; phylum Chloroflexota; class Dehalococcoidia; order Dehalococcoidales; family DAOWLH01; genus DAOWLH01. Next base: position 800 of record DAOWLH010000099.1, read on the forward strand.
TCGCTGGAAAATACTGCTTTACTATTTCATCGCCAGGGTGCTTGGCATAACCTTCGGCCTGAAACTGATGGAGCGGGGCGAAGGAAAGGCCCAGATAAACTACGGGGAGATAGCCAAATATGTCCGGGCGGCTGAAGCAATCAGCCGGGATGAAAACGAACACGAAAAGAAGCTGCTCGGCCTGATAGACGAAGAACGGCTGCATTATGTTGGAGCTGTTATCAGGGGATTGAACGAGGGGCTGGTGGAGCTCACCGGCGCCATGGCCGGACTTACCTTTGCTTTTCAGAATAGCGGTCTCATTGCCACCACCGGCCTGATTATCGGGCTGGCCATGTCTCTATCCCTGGGGAGTACAGAGTATCTGGCAACCAAATCGGAGGAGAGCGGACAGCACCCCCTCAAAGCGGCTGCCTATACTGGTTTCGCCAATGCCGTAACCGTCTTGCTCCTGGTCATCCCCTACCTGGTGTTCGACAACTTTTTTACGGCCCTGGGCTTGATGCTCCTTATCGCCATTATCATTATCTTTGTGTTCAGTTTCTATATCTCGGTAGCCAGGGAAATCTCCCTGAAGAGCAGGTTTGTTGAAATGGCATCGATCAGCCTGGGCATAGCCGCTGTAACCTTCGCCATCGGGCTCATGGCCAGAACTTTTTTCCACATAGAGGTTTAGATAGATTAACACCCCCTGTACACCCGACCATGCTATCTGCCGCACCCTGAAAAACACTCCTGACACTGACAAAGTGCATCACAAGATGCCGATTGGGTCAGCCAATTCCGGTGCCTTCCAGCTAACAGGCCGTTTATCATGATGATTATTATAGCAAGCCTGGCGATTCTCTTACTCCTTATTACCATGCTGGCCGATAGGGGCAGGTTAGGCTCGTTCCGATGGCCGCTTCTAACTGCCAGAGCAGACGCTTTGTCGCCAAATGAAGCCTTCGTCCGTGCCCGTATCGACGCCGCCGTAGCCCAGGAAAGGGCTAGAATAAAAGCCGAGGAAAGATCCAGGGAGAGTTTCCGGACCGGAGAGCCAAAGTGGGCCGCCATTGAGACTGAAGCAGAGAAGACACAACCAGCACCAGCAGCTGATAGCGAAGGGGCCGGAATACTGACAGTAACTGCCCTGGCTGCCAAGAAACTCAGCTCCAACGACAACTACCACAACTGCCGCCACCAATGAGGCTAACTGGTGGCTACCCGGCGGTATTTTACTGGGGGGAGCAGCCTTGATTATCATTGCCCGGCAGATTATCAGGCGGCGAGGGGGAAAAAGCCGGCAGGCCGGCTAATAGGATAGATATATTAAGAGTCCGCTTCCTCAGCTCCCTGCCCATTAAGATCATACGGTATACGATACTCAATACCGAGCTTTCCCATCGCTTTGCTGCGTAGCTTCTCCAGAAGTGCCATCAATCGCTGCTGTTCTTTCTTTGAAAGGGAAGACAACAACTCATGGATGGATTTCCTCTCGGTGGTTCGTTCGTAGGCCCGGAGCCCCTTCTCTGTCAGCGTGATCCTGACTAGGTTTCTCTTGTCCAGGTCCTTGGTCTTCTTGATCAAATCCTTCTCTTCCATGCGGACCAGCAGGCTGGAAATCGTATGGGGCTCACGGCACAGCCACCGTGACACTTCGGCAGGTGTGGCCTTATCACCGATAGCCTGAATGGCCTGCAGAGCGGCCGCATGTCTGGCCAGGATGCCATAGCGATAAAGCTCCTTTTCCCTGACCCTGGAAAGCATTGTTCTGGTCTGTGCCAACAGCCTGTAAAGGTTATAATCTGCGTCTGAAAGTGTCGAGTTTTTCATAGCCTCCCCATTTATAATGTTTTATGTAGTGGCAGGTATTATATCACAAAACGAGGATTTGTGGAAATTCACCTTGCCTACCAAAGCGCAAGCTTTGGCCATTAATCTACACGGGTTACTCCCCCACCCACAGGCGAGACATTCCACAGCAAACAACGGCTAACGCCACTTCCTGATGGTGTGGATAGCCGTTGCCTTGAAACTGAGGTAAACTTCCCTGCCCCGGGCAAGCTCAAGCTCCTGAGCCGCCATCTTGGTTACCACTACCAGCAAGGGAAAGCCGCAGTCAACCTCGGTACGAACGATGGGCCCTGCCGAACTCACCTTGACCACCTTGCCCCGAAAACGATTACGGGCACTGGTCATATCCGGAGTAAGGGTCAGCGTTATATCTTCGGGGCGGATGAGGACGTAGACTTCATCGTCCACACCGTACTCGGAGATCGCCTGAATTGTGGTGCCGTTGACTTCAATGGATGCCAGGCTACCATCCTTGGCTACCACCACTCCATCCAAGATATTTTCCATGCCGACAAACTCAGCTACCCGCCGGCTCTTCGGTGAGCCAAATACATCGCCGGGGCTGCCCACCTGTGCCAGCTCTCCACCCGTCAGCACCCCCATCCGGCTTGCCAGGTAGTGCCCTTGCAACAGGTCATGCGTAGCCATGACCACAGTTATTTTTCGCTCGGCAATAACACGCGCCAGAACATCCTCAATCTTTGATGCGGAAACAGGGTCAAGATTGGCCGTAGGCTCATCAAGCAGCAGCATCTCAGGACCGGTGGCCAGGGCCCGGGCGATGGCCACCCGCTGCACCTCTCCGCCGGAAAGGGTGCGGGCATTTCGCCCCCTATAGTCAGCCAGGGATACCTGATCCATGACTTCGTCTACCTGTTGCACTATGGTTCTCGCCTTCTCATGGCGCCACCTCAGTCCGCAGGCGATGTTGTCATAGACGCTCATATCGAACACCACCGGCTTCTGCTGGACATAAGATATCTTGCGCCTTACCTCAAGGCGGTGACGTGCCGAGCGTCCAATCTCGACGCCATCAAAAAGGATACTGCCCGCAGTCGGCAAATCAAGAAAGTCCAGTAGCCTGAGAAACGTCGTCTTGCCGGCGCCGGTAGGGCCGAGCAGGACGAATATTTCACCGCGCTCTACCTTGAGGTTTATCCCCCGCAATGCGTAGTGGTCACCGTATTTCTTCTCCAGACCTATGGTTTCAATAAGAGCCATGGTCACCCCTGTTGCACCCTGTTC
>DAOWLH010000009.1 GCA_030643515.1 Dehalococcoidia bacterium
AGGCGGTGGGGTTCAAAGGGGCCGTGCTGGCGCATATAGTCAGCGGCCCAGTTGGCCTGGCGGCGGGCATTGTCAAAGGACTTATCACCGAACATATCCCGGGGTCCAATTAGTTTTCCCTGGGCTAGCTGGAACCCAGCGGCAATGACTCTCGGCGGCCCGTCAAAACGGGATGGGGTGCTGTCCTCGATGGAAACCGGCATCAGCGGGCCGTGGTGCGAGCCTCTCATCCAGCCCTCTACCAGGAGGGGGAAGTTGAACGGCTCCAGTACCTCGCCCACCGCGGGGAAGATTCCCTGGGTGCGCACGACGCACACCGGGTCGTCCTTACCCACGTAGCGGCCGGCAATCAAAGCCAGACGCTGGGTGGAAGAAACGGCGGCTATGTGTCCGCTATCCCGGTGGTAGACGGCCTTTACTACATATCGGGACGGGGCGCCGATGAAGACGAGCAGGTCGTATATCTCCTCCGGGGAGTTGAAGAGTATCTTGGTGTGCTCTTTGACATCGTGGACTTCAAAGGAGTAGCCGTTGTGCATGTTTTCGGCAATGACCAGCCCGATGGTGTTGAACGGGTCAGCAAACATCTTGTAAAGCGGCAGGTTCCAGGCCCCGGAAGAGGTTTTATCGGCCATGAAGATAACTACTGCCTCTGAAGGGCGTTCCTCAATCTCCATCTCGGCAACGCCGGGGCCCATCCCCTTGACGTTGCCGGAGAAGGCGTCGGACAGCAGGTCCTGCCCCGCTCCGTAGAGCTTCAGTTTCTTGGCCACCTCGGTACAGCTGACAAAGGTGTTCCAGGCCAGTTCGTGGATTTTCTCGTTGTCCACCCCGTAGTTGTGGGTCATAATAAGCTGGGCATCATCACCGCACTTGGTTACGTGAAAGTCGACCAGCAGCCCATCCGACTTGGCTTTGGAGAGGCAGTCACATGCCTGGGCGAGAACATCGGGGTGGGATTCGGAGTGGCCAACATAACCACCAACGTCAGCTTTAATTACACTCAATGTTATGCTCATCATTTCCTCCTTCAGGCGCCTGGCTAATAATCTATTCCCCGGTTTCCCTTTATCCCGGTGGTGAAGGGGTGCTTTATCATCAGCATCTCGGTAACCGTATCTGCCATCTGCACCAGCCTGGTGTCAGCGTAGCGGCCGGTGAGAATGAGGCCCACCTTTTGTGGCCTGTCCTCGATAAGATTGGCCAAATCATCCAACTCAATCAGCTTGTAGTTTACGGCTACGTTTACTTCGTCCAAAATCACCAGGTCGTATTTGCCGCTGGTTATGGCCTCTCTGGCGGCAGCCAGAGCCAGCCCGGCCTGTTCCCTGTCTTCGGGCAGGATGTTGTTTCTATCCACCCAAGCATCACGGCCAAAGCTGGCTAGGGTAACGTTGGCTATCTGCGACAGGGCTTTGACCTCACCACGCTCGAATCTGTCCTTCTTCATAAAGAAAACGATAAATACCCTGAAGCCGTGGCCGGCCGCTCTAATAGCACTGCCGATGGCGGCAGTTGTTTTACCTTTGCCGTCACCGGTGAAGATGATAACCGATCCACTATCGAGCATATCCAAAAGCCGGAGAAAAGCCTAACGCACAATGTCCTGCTGCCAAGTTTAGCAACCACAGTTAGCCAGTGTCAAGGGCAGGCGTTTTACCGGGCAACCGCTTCCTTGCAAGTTTTATGGCCGATAGTTTAAAATAACGGTTGACCGATGAGGATAGCTCGCTTTACCGCTGACGGCAGGGCCCACCACGGTGTGCTGCGGGGGCAGTCGATTCAGCTAATCGAGGGTAAGCCCTTTCGCCACATCAAGCTCACCGACCAGTATTTCGAGCGAAACAGGGTGACGTTGCTGGCGCCGTGCCAGCCATCCAAGATTATTGCTCTGGGGCTGAACTATCACAATCATGCCAAAGAGCTGAACCAGCCGGTGCCGGATTCTCCACTGACCTTCCTTAAGCCATCGACGGCGGTAATCGGGCCGGGGGATAATATTGTCTATCCTTCGGCCTCGGCCAGGGTTGACTATGAGGGCGAGCTGGCGGTGGTTATCAAGAAGCCGACGTGGCGGGTGGCCGCCAGCGAGGCGATGGACCACGTGCTGGGCTGCGCCTGCTTTAACGATGTTACCGCCCGCGACCTTCAGTATAGCGATAGCCAGTGGACCCGGGCAAAGGGCTTTGATACCTTTGCCGCCATCGGCCCCTGGATTGAGACCGAGCTGAACCCGGGTAATGCTGTCGTCGAGACCTATCTAAACGGTAAGCTTAAGCAGCGGGGCCACACCAGAGACCTCATCTATTCCGTTCCGGAAATCATCAACTTCATCTCCAACGTGATGACCCTGCTGCCGGGGGATATTATCGCCACCGGTACGCCCAGCGGCATCGGCCCGATGTACCCCGGTGATACCGTCGAGGTGAGGATACCCGGGCTTGGCACTCTGCAGAACTTCGTCGTTAAGAACAACGTCTAGAGCGGGTTGTTATTTCTGGATGCTGCCGGCGAAGTAGCCCCTCACCTCATCTTTGGTCAGGTAAATCAGGCTGAGGACGCCGATTACGGTGCCGATAGGGATCAAGGACAGGGCCAGGGCGGCGTGTATGATGCCCAGGATTCGTCCCCACTCCCTTCCCTTGAGCAGCCCGATGCCGCCGGTCACGGCCAGCCCGATATACAGCAGCAGTACCAGCACGGCCAGGCTCAGGCCGAAGACGGCGCCGACTATGGCCTGGCCAAACACCTCGGCAACCACC
>DAOWLH010000098.1 GCA_030643515.1 Dehalococcoidia bacterium
CTGCAGTTGGACAGCCTGCTGGTCTTCGGCCTGGGGATAGTCGCCTTTTCCTCGTCCACCGCCTTCGGCATCCTGCTGGCCAAGCTGATGAACCTCTTCATCAAGGAAAAGATAAACCCCATGATTGGTGCCGCCGGCGTCTCCGCCGTGCCCATGGCGGCCCGGGTGGTGCAGAAGATGGGGCAGCAGGCCAACCCGCGGAACTTCCTGCTGATGCAGGCGATGGGCCCCAACATTGCCGGCGTTATCGGCACCGCTACCGCCGCCGGTATCTTCCTCGGCCTGCTGGGCTAGCCGACCCCTAACCGCTATCCTTGCCTTAAATATATCCATTGGTGGGGTTACGAGCTATATTTCCCGATATATTTCGAGATTTCAGCAAGGGAAGGTGTTGGGCAGGCCACTTGGTTCAAAGGGAAATAAGAAGGAAGTTCAAGAAAATATTGCTGAGATTTTTTTACAAACTTCAGTCAACAAGTTATTTCCTGCACTGGCTAGAACAATGGCTTCGGAATCCAGTTTATCCTCAAGTGTTTTTGCATCCGTTTTCTCAAGCTCATCCAAGAAATCAGAAAAGTCCTTAGTTGTATCCGCCATAGAATCCTTTATGCCTTTTACTGTAACTCCAAAGAGGACATTACTCACAGCCCAAAGTCTCGTTACGGCTTTTTGTGTCTCAGTGATATTCTTGACTATTTGTTCTCCTAGATTGTTCGTGATGGCTAGGGTTCTCAAGTACTGCCCAGTAACCATTAGACTGAAGTACATAATGAGCTTGTTATGCTCGGTGGATGTTTTTAAATTCTTTAAGTCTTCCTCTGTTATATCTTTAACAAACGGTATGTCCCTTAAAGGGCAATTTTTGATATCTATAACCCAATCAGCAATTTTACCAAGTAATTCGGCTTTGTGCTCTTTTCTTTGTGCAATTCTATTCTGGGTAATAGCCCAAAAGGCAACAATTACCGCTATGGCGGTGGCAACTGAGCCAAATGCTATCCAAAAGTCTGTACTCATTGTTCTAGAATTATATCACAGAAAAAGGTGCGCCTAAAAAGCACCGCTATCCTTGCCTTGTCGCCCCGAATCGGGTAAAGTCATCCGGTGAGTAAAGTGCGCCTCGTCTTCGTCTGCCAGCAGTGCGGCCGGGAGAGCCCCAAGTGGCTGGGCCGCTGCCCCGGCTGCCAGGAGTGGAACAGCCTTACCGAGAAAACGGTGTCGGTTACAGCTGGTCCGGCGGCCGTTCTGGCCAGCCCCCCCCAGGAGCTATCGCAGATTACTATCCAGCCGGAAGACCGCCGGCTGCTTTCTATGGGTGAGCTCAACCGGGTGCTTGGCGGTGGCCTGGTACCCGGCTCTCTGGTGCTCATCGGTGGCGACCCCGGCATCGGAAAATCAACGCTGCTGCTTCAACTGTGTACCGGGCTGGCCCTGTCCGGGGGCAATGTCGTCTATGCTTCCGGTGAGGAGACACCCCGCCAGATAAGACTCCGGGCGGAGCGCCTCGGGGTGAAGGGAGAAGGGCTCTACCTGCTGGCCGAGAACAACCTTGATGCCATCCTCGGCCAGCTTGAAGAGCTGAAACCCTGCCTGCTGGTGGTCGACTCCATACAGTCTGTCTTTCTGCCGGAGCTGGAGACGACGCCGGGTAGCATCACCCAGGTCAGGGAGTGCACCCAGCGGCTGATGCACTGGGCCAAGCTCTCCCAGGTTCCGGTCTTTATCACCGGCCATGTCACCAAGGACGGGGCTATTGCTGGCCCCAGGGTACTGGAGCATATCGTAGACTGCGTACTGTATCTGGAGGGCGAGTCCTTCAGCACCTACCGGCTGCTGCGCTCGGTCAAGAACCGTTTCGGCTCGACCAACGAGGTCGGTATCTTCGAGATGAAAGAGGAGGGGCTGGTTGAGGTTGCCAATCCTTCGCAGGTTTTCCTGTCGCAGCGACTGGAGCGGGCGGTGGGCTCGGCGGTCGTGCCCACCATGGAGGGCAGCCGACCGCTTCTGGTTGAGGTTCAGGCGCTGACTAACGCCAACAGCTTTGGCCAGCCGCGGCGTACCGCCAACGGTGTCGACTTTGGCCGGCTGTTGATGATTAGCGCTGTGCTCAGCCGGCGGCTGGGACTGAGGCTGGGAAATCAGGACATTATCGTTAGTGCCGCCGGAGGCATCAGGGTCGGCGAGCCGGCAGCAGACCTGGCAATTGCCCTGGCCATCTGCTCCAGCTTCCGCGACCTGGCGGTTGACCCGGAGATGGTGGCGGTGGCTGAAGTCGGTCTGGGTGGTGAGCTTCGGGCGGTTCCGCAGCTGGAGAGGCGGCTGGCCGAGGCCGCCCGGCTGGGATTTGCGCGGGCTCTGGTGCCTGGAACTGCTGCCAGAAAAGTTAAGAACCTGGAGGTTGTCCCCGTCAGAACTTTGCGGGAAGCGGCAAAAATTGGGCTGGTGGGAGGTAAGGTAAGGGAATGACCGCTCAGCAGGTGGCCGCCATTATCGTCGCCGCCGGAAGGGGCGAGCGGATGAGTGGTGTGGACAAGGTGTTTGCCCTGCTGGCAGGTAAACCGGTGCTGGCCTGGGCGGTTGATGCCTTCCAGCAGTGCCCCCTGGTTGACCGGATTGTTGTCGTTTTAGCCGAGCACAACCTCAAGCGGGGCCGGGAGCTGGTGGAGAAAGAGGGCTGGAGTAAGGTAAGCGATGTCTGCCCCGGCGGCGAGGAGCGCCAGCAGTCGGTGGCAGCCGGCCTTAGCAGGTTAAGGGACTGCCGGTGGGTGGTTATTCACGATGGCGCCCGGCCGCTGGTAACGGCAGCTATAATTGAATCCGGCCTCGAGGCTGCAAAAGAGACCGGAGCCGCTGTGGCTGCGGTGCCGGTTACCGATACCATCAAGCTTGCCTCCGAGGAAGACTTTATCCTGGGAACGCCGCCGCGGCAGAGACTGTGGGCGGTACAGACGCCGCAGGTGTTCCGTTTTGATATAATAACCGAGGGACACCGTAAAGCCATCGGCATGGCCAC
>DAOWLH010000058.1 GCA_030643515.1 Dehalococcoidia bacterium
CCAGGTCGAGCCTGCTCCGCTGTGGCGTCACCGTTGGCACCGCTGTCTGGGATGCCGGCTACTCGGGGCGCTCTCAATCTCTTCTGGTCGTCTACAATCCCCAGGGGTTTCAGCTCCAGAGGAACGCCAGGATTGTGCAACTCGTCTTCTTTCGGCTGACAGCCGCCACCGATGGCTATCAGGGGGCTTATCAGGGAGAGAATATGGAGTAGAAGTTCTCTAAACGGCGATGCTGAGCGCTGCCGGCATCAGGCTGAAAGACACCGGGCCCCGGCCCAGGAATTCACCATCGGCGTGCACCAGCAATTCCTCGGAGGACTCTATTTCCACCGCGCTTGCCCTTTCCATGCTGACCTTTGGGTGGCTGATGTGAGTTCCCTTGTATATGGTGGGTAAGGCCTTTAGAAGCTCAAGCTTGCCCATGTCACCGACAGTCAGTACATCCAGCAGCTGGTCGTTCACCTCGGCCCCGGGTGCCACTAGCATGCCGCCGCCGAAGTAGCGGCCGTTGGCCACCACGACGCTTAAGATGCGTTTTGTCTCCACCCGGCTACCCGATGTTACCACGACCGACTTGTTGTGGTAGCCGGCCAGTGACCACAGAAGCCCGATGATATATGGCACCGTACCGCCAAGGCGCTTGGGCAGGTGCTGGCTTATCTCGGCCACCCGGGCATCGAAGCCAACCCCGGCCGAATTGACAAAGAAGCGCCTGAGCTTACGCCCGTTCTGGCTGTACTCGACAACGCCGACGTCAATGGCCAGCCTTTGCGACCGGGATAGTAAACGGCAGGCACTGGCATGGTCCCGGGGTATACCTATCGAGCGGATAAAGTCGCTGCCGGTGCCGGTGCTGACGATGCCAATGGATGACCTGGCCGAGTCCTTTGAAGAAAGTATGCCGTTGGCGACTTCATTAACTGTGCCGTCACCGCCGACGGCTACCAGCAGAGGCCAGCCATCGCTAACAGCGGCCCGTGCCAGTTCTATGGCGTGGCCGACACCTTCGGTATACTGGAAATCAAAGGATAGACCAACACGGCGCAGCAACTGGCGGATGCGGGGCCATTTGCGGTGAGTGCTATTGGCTCCGGCCACCGGATTAACGATAACTTTGGCATGAAGTGGTGACATGAACGTTCAAACCTTGTCTGCCCGCGGTTAAATTATACCACAGGGGTCAAGGCAGGACAGGCATAAACTCAACATGATATTTCTATGGTGGTTTAAACCAGGTATTCAATCTGGCCGGGCGGCCGGGGCAGTTCGTTGAACTCGATACCCGCTTCTTTGAAAAGCTTGAGAAAGGTTTCGTCGTTGTATCTACCGAAGCTGACATAGCGCCTTATCCTGGCATTGACCAGCATCTTGGCGCATAAGACACACGGCGTGTGGGTAGCGTAGATGGTAGCCCCTTCCAGGATGACGCCGTGGAGAGCCGCCTGGATGATTACATTCTGTTCGGCATGAATCGCCCGGCATATCTCGTGTCTCTCCCCGGAAGGTATGCCCCGTTCGTCCCTCAAACAGCCCAGCTCCAGGCAGTCCGGGGAACCAGCCGGGGCGCCGTTGTATCCGGTGGCCAGTATGTGCTTATCCCTTACCGCCACGGCGCCAACGTGGTGACGGCGGCAGGTGGAGCGTTCGGCAACCACGGCGGCCACTTTCTGGAAGTAATTATCGGCAGTTGGTCTCTTCAAGCTGGCCTCCTCATTGTGGCGATGGCCCGTCTCACTTCCTTTTCCAGACTCTTTAAAGAATACTCATTTAGGATGGTGAAATCGGCGATAGCGATGGGCCCGCTCTTATTCAGTTTTTCCACCTCTGCCTTATCGCGCCGGGCGGCTTCTTCTGAGCTCAGGGGGCGCTCATGTCTGACGGCCAGACGGCAGTGCCTTGTTTCTGGCGATGCCCAGACGGCAAGGATAAATAAACTGTCTACGTAGTAGTCCTTGAGGAAGGTGTACTCCTCCCAGGAGTAGAGGCCGTCAATTACCACCGGGGATTGTTTTGAGGCTAAATCAATCCGGGATAGATTTAGCCTGGCATAGGCAGCCATGCCGTATTTCTCTCTGATTTGTTCCCTTGCGCTGCGTTCGTTCTCTTCGTTTAGCTCCAGCCCCTGTCTTTTGACTTCATCGTCGGTGACATCGCCGAACCTGATCCTGGTAAAACCATGTTGCCCAAAGATTCGGGCAACTTCTGATTTACCGGCTCCAGCCATACCAACGATAGCGATTATGGTCATAACCTCTGTCCTAAGAACTACATTATAGGAGAATAGCCCTGCCGGTGACAACTCCGAGCGTTATGTTATAAGCCGCTCCCGGGCTGTGCTATAATCGGGCTGATGCGGAGGAGTAAATGACGCCGATTACCAATCTGACTGACCTGATTAACCAGCGATTACCCGCCGAGCTGGCGGGTTTTATGAAGTCGGCGGGCAACATGGCCGCCAACGGCGGGGAGAAGCTATACCTCGTTGGCGGGCTTGTCCGCGACCTGCTGCTGGGAGAGGCCAACCTTGATGTTGACCTGGTGGTTGAGGGTGATGCTGTCACCCTGGCCCGGCGATTGTCGACTGGCAACATAACCATTCATCACCGCTTCAATACGGCCAAGCTCCAGTGGCGGAAGTGGACTGTAGACCTGACCAGTGCCCGCTCGGAGATCTATCCGCGGCCGGGTGCCTTGCCCAGTGTTAAACCGGGCAAGCTGGCTGACGACCTCTTCCGTCGCGACTTTACCATAAACGCCATGGCGGTTGCCCTGGTCCCGCAGAGCTACGGCCAGTTAATTGACCTCTATGGCGGCCTCTACGATCTGGAGCGCAGGTTTGTCCGTATTTTGCACCCGATCAGCTTCACCGATGATGCCAGCCGTATCTGGCGGGCAGTCCGCTACGAGCAGCGGCTTGACTTCCAAATTGAGCTGGAGACTCTGAGGCTGCTGCAACGGGATATCCCGATGCTGGACAACATAAGCGGTGACCGGGTGCGCTACGAACTGGAGTGCATCTGCAATGAGCAGTTGCCGGAAAAGGCCTTTAAGCGCGCCGGGGAGCTGGGAGTGCTGGCTAAACTGCATCCGTCACTTTCCGGCAACGGCTGGCTGGCGGACATGTTTGACCAGGCCCGCCGAATCAGCCTCTCCGGCCAGAAGCTGGCTGACCTCTACCTGGCATTGCTGGCTTATCGTTTGCCTGATATCGACAGGGAGCAGCTGGTATCTTGCCTCAGACTACCCAGGGCGCTTGCCCGGATCCTGAGGGATGCCGGCTCTATCAGGGCTCGTCTTGGTGAGTTAGCCAATACCAAGCTCAGGCCCAGCCAGATTTATCATCTCCTTCACGGCTATTCCTCTGAAGCGGTTACCGCCAACCTGCTGGCCGGTGACCTGCCTCCGGCCCGCCGCAATATCCAGCTCTACCTGGAAGAGCTCCGCAGCGTCAAGCCGGTGCTGGCCGGCCACGATTTGATCGACATGGGAGTAACTCCCGGCCCCGGGATAGGAGAAGCCCTCAAGCTGATACTTGACGCCCGTCTGGATGGCACGGTGAAGACCCGGCGGGATGAGGAGAGGCTGGTCGGGGAGTGGCTGGCTACCAATTAAAAACCAACAAATCTGGCTTAGTCAGTCCTATCCTTATGTAAAGTTCTTATCCATGAGGCTCTTTGCTCTGTAATTCGGGTGTGGATTCCAGTGTCCCGGCAAGATATGCTTCCAGCCCCTTATCCTTGAGTTTTTTGAATATCCTGTTAGCCCGGGGCTTGCTTTTCCCTATGGTAAAAAGGGCTGGCCCGGAACCGGCCAGGTGGATACTCCTGGCTCCGGCTTCTTTAAACTTCTGGCGATAGCCGTCAAGGCCAGCAAAGCTGCCGTCAGCGACGCTGTCAAACACGTTGAAGAGACTGGCCGGAGTAACCGCCTCACCCTTGGTCAGTGCCGTTACCATTTCCTCGGTTATTCTGCCCGGTGTGTAGTGGCTTTCCTCAAGGCTGGAGTAGAGCCGGGCCGTTTTGCCGGGCAGTCGCGGTATGTCTGGTATCAGCAGCACCAGCCACCTGCGGGGCAGCGGCGGCAGCGGGCTGACAGCCTCGCCTCGTCCCTGGGCCAGGGCGGTGCCACCGGAGAGGAAGAAGGTAACGTCTGAACCAAGCTGCGAGGCTAGTTTTGCCAGCTCTCCCATCGGCAGGGCCAGTTTCCATAGTCTGTTAAGCCCGGCAAGGGCAGCAGCGGCGTCACTGGAATCGCCGCCCAGACCGGAAAGCAAAGGAATCCGTTTGGAAATCTCTATGGTGGCCCCTTTGCGATATCCTGAGGCTTCCTTTAATAGGCGGGCGGCTCTGGGTACCAGGCTTTTTTCGGCCGACCAGTCCGGGTGGTCGCACTTATAAGCCATTTGATTGCCTGGTCGCAGGCAGAGGTGGTCGCAGAGGTCAATAGCCTGGATTATGCTGAGCAGCTCATGGAAACCATCGGCCCGCTTGCTCAGCACCTCAAGGGTGAGGTTTATCTTGGCCGGCGGTAGAAGGGTCAGCACTGCCGGTTCCTCCTGTATACCTGCCACAGCAGGCCCCATTCCTCAAGCATCAGTGTTTCCGCCCGGCGCTGGGGGGCGATACCGGCCTCCTCCAGCATGGGGAGTACCTGGCCCTTGGCTATCTCCAGTCCCTGCGCCAGGGAATTGGCCAGCTGTTTGCGGGAGGCGGTGAAACCGGCCCGCACCAGCCTGAAAAAGTCCCCGGTATTTTCGGCTGCAACCACCGGCTGGGCGTGTAAAGTAATCCTCAGAATGGCAGAATCAACCTCCGGGGCGGGATAAAAACTGTGAGCCGGCACATAGCTTACTATCTCCGGCTGGCCGTAGAGCTGGACGCTGACGCTGAGCAGACTCATCCGCCCCGCCTTAGCGACAATGGCCTGGGCAACTTCCTTTTGCACCATAACCACCATCAGCCGGGGCCTGGCTGATGCCTCCAGGAAGTGGCGCAGCACCGCCGAAGTAATGTAGTAGGGTAGGTTGGCCACCACCTTGTAGCCGGGTGCCCCAACCAGCGTTGCCGGCTCAATGTGGAGAATATCCTTGTTGATAATGGTGATATTGTTAGCCGGGCACTGTTTCAGGGCATCGGCCAGCCGGCTGTCCAGCTCAACAGCAACGACCCGACCGGCTCGCCTGGCTAACTCGGCGGTCATAAAACCGAGGCCGGGACCTACTTCGATGACCACGTCCTGGGGGGTCAGCCCGGCTGCGGCAACCACCATCTGCATTACCTCCCGGTCAATCAGGAAGTGCTGCCCCAGGCCCTTTCTCGCCCGCAGCCCCAGGCGTCGCAGGCGCGCCTTTGTCTGACCCAGCAAAGATGCCTGCGGCAGGCCCTGGCCGCCTCCTGCTCTCCTAGCCGCTGCTTTCATTGCCGCCTCGATTAAAGCCCCTTCTCCAGGCGGACCACCAGGCGCATGGGCAGATTGCGCTTCACCATTCTCAGCTGGGTGGCGCTTATGTCATAGGCCACGCGGTAGAGCCGGACGACGTTGCTTTCGCTGTCATAGATGGCGTAGCTGGCCCTGGGGTCGCCGTCCCGGGGCTGGCCAACACCGCCGGGGTTGATAATCATGCGGCTCTTCCCCAGCGCCTGTCCGATGCCGGCAGTAAACGGAATGGACGAGCAACCGCCGTTC
>DAOWLH010000101.1 GCA_030643515.1 Dehalococcoidia bacterium
AAATGCCAGCACCCAGCCATTGGCGGCCAGTGACAGCACGGGCACCATCAGCAGTAACGGGCTCAAGGAAAAGCTCAATAGCAGGGTAAAGATGTTGTTGAACAGGATAAATAGAAAAAAATCTGATTGCGGTAGCGGCGACAGCATTTCGCCGTATTCCTCAAGGGGAAACAGGTCTCCGAGGGCTTCGGTTGGGGTCACCAGCCCCAGCAGCAGGCCAACGGAAAAAACCATGGTGGCGATGATAATCCAGTTCCTGTACCTCATATCACCCTTGGGTAATTAACACCATACTTATCGTGGGAAAACAACCTCAGCAAGCCCCCTTTGTCGGCCTTGCTTACATCAATGGCTTTCATATCTTTATCCGTTTTAGATAAGAACAGGGCACTATATACCGACCGCTATTCCTCCTCCCAGGCACCCCCACCAATCAGTGAGACAAAACGACAGCCACCCAGACTGTCAATGGTGTTGTGCTCCTGCCCCCTGGTGATTTTATACAGTTCCTGCTCATAGCGAGAGCCAACCGGTATTACCAGCCGGCCGCCAACAGCCAGTTGCGATACCAGACTATCCGGCACCCTGGGGGCACCGGCGGTAACCAGTATGTCATCATAGGGAGCCTCATCCGGCCAGCCCAGAGTGGGGCCGGCATGGTGAAAGGTAACATTACTGTATCCCAGGTTATCCAGTCTCTTCCTGGCCGCCTCTGACAGCTCCGGCAAGCGCTCGACAGTAATCACCTGCCGCACCAGCTCAGCCAGTATAGCCGTCTGGTAGCCACTGCCGGTGCCTACCTCCAGAACCTTCTCCTTACCGGTAAGCTCCAGAGAGGCCGTCATCAGGGCGATGATGAATGGTTGAGATATTGTCTGGCCCAGGCCGATGGGCAGCGGTATGTCCTCATAAGCCAGGTTCTGCTCCGCAGGAGGTACAAAGAACTCACGGGGTACCCGTGACATGGCGGCCAGCACCCGCTCGTCCCTGATATGTTTCCCCAGGTGCTCAATTAACCTGGCTCTGTCGGTTTCAAAGTTCATCAGGCCCACCGTGGCAGCTCAATCCAGCAACAGTGCCAGTGTTATCAGAGTAGCCAGCATCACCCCAAACAGAAGCCCAACCCTCCGCAGCTCACTAGGTAATCCCGGATTCTTTACCATGGCTGGTGCCGGACTTGGTGCTGGAGATGCCATCGCTTCGGGTGTAGCCGCAGCCGGTTGGTCAACAGGAGCCGCCACCTCCGACTGGCTGGCTATAACCTGGTGGCCGTGCCGGCTCTTCTTTTTTTTACCCGGTAGCTGCTGCTTTCCCCGACGGTGCTTTGCCTTACCCGACATCAAGCTCCTCCCGCAGTTTCGTTTGGGCTATCCCTCATGCCTGGCTCTGGGGTGAGCCCTATCATAGGTACGCCGTATGTGCTCTGAGGTAAGATGGGTATATATCTGCGTCGTCGAGATGTTGGCATGGCCCAGCAGTTCCTGGACCGACCTCAAATCGGCGCCACCGCTCAGCATATGCGTGGCAAAGCTGTGTCTCAGGGTATGCGGGGTAACCTGTTTATTCAGACCAGCCTCCTTGGCATACGCCTTCAGTATCTGCCACAATCCCTGCCGTGTCAGCCGGTCACCACGCTGGTTGAGGAACAGGGCCTGCTCGGCATCACTGCGGACAAAGCGAGGCCGAACCTGGATAACATATTCCTCCACCACCTGAGCTGCCTGGGGGTAAATAGGAACCAGGCGCTCCTTGTTACCCTTGCCAAAACAGCGTACATAGTTGTCACCGGTATTTACATCATCCAGATTCAAGGACACCAGCTCGCTGACCCTCATACCGCTGGCATATAAAAGCTCCAGCATGGCCCGGTCTCTCTTGGCTTCCGGTGTAGACGCCCTGGCCGGCTGGTCAATCAGCTGGCGCACCTGGCTGATGGAGATGGCATCGGGCAGCGGTTTACCCACTTTGGGCGAGCTTATATTCTCCGTCGGGTTAGCTTTTATCTTGCCTTCCGCCAGCATAAACCCGAAAAAGGACTTGGCTGCCGCCACCTTGCGGGCCTGCGTGGTGGCGGCGTAATTTCTCTCCTTGAGATTAAGCAGGTAGCTCAACATTTCCTGGCGGCTGAAACTGGTCCACAGCGGAATCACCCCCTGCTTGGACGCCTCCTGTTCAGCAAAGTCGGCCAACTGGTTGAGGTCGTTGCGGTAGGCCTCTATGGTGTTTCCGGCAAAACCCTTCTCAACAGCAAGGTAGTTCAGAAAGCCATTTATATCCTCTTTCACTGCCCCTCCTTGCCGCAAGTTAGTTACTGTCCATTTTAACATAACTGAAGAAAAAAATTAAGACACGACAGGCGAAATGGTAATTTAGTTATATTGACTATCTAAATTGATAGCTATATTATAGGGATAAACCGGCCAGGTCTCTTTTGGAGGATTTAAGATGGTGGATATAAATGCCACCCCGCAGGCAGATTACAAGCGGGCCAAGATACTAACCAAGCCCCTGCCCCTGATTCTCGACGAGATGGAGGCCAACATCACCGCTGCCGCCGAGGCCGCCCAAAGAGCTGAAGAGTCAGCCATAGCCTCCGGGGAAGCAGCCAAGGAAGCCACCGGCGCCGCCGACGAGGCCAGCCAAAGGGCAGTGGAAGCCAGGAAGGCCGGGGAGAAGGCAGCCGAAGTGGCTACACGGGCAGCCACCGAAGCCGCCGCCAAGGCCGAGAAAACAGCCAGGGCGGCAACTGACGCCTCGGAGAAAGCAGCCGGTAAGGCCGATGTGGCCGATAAACAGGCCAGAGAAGCCATCGAGGTATTTAAAAAGCTATCCGAAGAAGCTAGCCGCAAGGCCGATGAGGTCCGCCAGGCCGGGGAGCTGGCCGCCGAAAGGTCTGCCCGGGCCGCCGCCGAAATTGCATCACTGGCCTCATTCTCCGTTGCCGCTGCCAGAGAGGCAGCTCAGGCAGCCCAGCAACTAGCGGAGCAAATAATGCTCAAGGCCGAAGAGACCAGGAAGCACATCAATGCTCTTTGCGAGGCTTCAAAGCCCCCCAAAGCTGACGCCGATAAATAGGGCTGTTTATCAGCACCCCAATATCTAGTCCTTCTTCACTTCCGGCTTGGTCTCTACCGGACGGCAGCAGCCACATGTACAGGCACTACCTTCAACGCAGGCCTCACAGCAGTAGAGAACGCCCTCTTTTTCCTGCCCTTTTCCGGCGATATAACAGCCACACGTCGGACAGATTTGCTTTGACCTCTTGAATTACCTCCCGTACGGCTAATACTCTTTGATCTTTTTCATCGGCAGCAGGCAGCTTCTCCAGGTGCCTTCGGCGTCGGGCAGGGCAATAACCATCCCCCACAGGTCACCGCTGCCGCTACGGACAAAGTGCCACCAGTGAGTGAACGCCTGCGGGATGCCCTTGGTGCGGAAGACTATCTCGTCGACCGGGCCGAAGGTCTGCACCGCCAGCCCCGGCCAGTCGGACAGACCACCCGGGACTCCATCAATTTGAACGCTAACCTCTTTCTGCCCCCAGTCTATCTCCAGTTCCACGTCCCACTCCCTATCCGCTCCGGGCAAGTGCCCCCGGCCATGAAAGACCTCCATCTGCCTGTCTCCTGTTTTTTATTATTATACCTTTTCGGCTACGATGCTGGCCACTGCCTTCTTATCGGAGATAATGCCTTCGCGGTAGCGAAGACAGCGAAAATTACGAAACATATCAAGAAGCTCGTTGTGCCGCAACAGGTGCTCCGGGTCCTGAGGTTTGCCCCACTGGGCCTGGTCAACGAGATAGGTCTCGTAGACAACCACACCGCCCGGCCGCAGGCCATCTCTAATCTGCGGTATCAAGGGGCGGTAGAGATATCTGAAGCAGATGATGACATCATAGACGCCCCGCCTGATCTGGTAATCACCCTCTAAATCGACGACCTCAGCCCTGACGGTGACTCCCGCCTGCTGTGCCAGCTCCAGGGCGTTATCTACCCTCTCGGCCGATATATCAACACCCTCCACCTCAAAGCCCCTCTGGGCCAGGTAGACGGCTTCACGGCCATTCCCCATAGCCACATCGAGGATGCGTCCCCGGGGTAACAGGGCAATATTATCTGCCAGGAACTGCGCCGGCTGGAAACTGCTTCTACGGCTACATGTCTGCTTCATCTCTAACCATAGGTGACCAGGCTACATGTTCACCCTATCACTTCACCGGCCATTTTTCAAACCAGCTTTGCCCAGTATGGTGGCTATGCTAAAATGGTTATTGTGCGGAGAGGAGTAAGATGGCCCTAGAACAGGCAAGACAGATGCCATCCAGGCCCGGTGTCTATCTCATGAAAGACGCCGGTGGCAGCATACTCTACGTCGGCAAGGCAGCCAATCTGCGAAGCCGGGTGAGGTCTTATTTTGGCAGTACCGGCAAGCTGGAGCAAAAAGTGCAGCGCATGATAGCCCGGGCAGCCAATATCGACTTCTTCATAACCGGCTCCGAGGAGGAGGCACTCGTCCTTGAGCTTACCCTGATAAAGAGGTACCGCCCCCGTTATAACGTCCGCCTCAAGGACGATAAGAGCTTCCCCTACCTCAAGATAGACCTTAACGAGGACTGGCCGAGGGTGCAGATTACCCGTCGGCTGGAGAACGACGGCAGTCGCTACTTCGGCCCTTTCGCCAGGGCCAGTTCCATCCGCCGGGCGCTTAAGGCAATCAAGGACATCTTCCCCTTCCGCCCCTGCTCCAGGAACCTCAGCAAGCCCATCTCACGCCCCTGCCTTGAGTTTGACCTGCATAACTGCTCCGGGCCCTGCATCGGAGCCATCAATAGAAAGGAATACCTTGAGACGATAAAGCAGCTAATCCTCTTCCTTGAGGGCAGACAAGAGGTGGTGGTGCGACAGCTTGAGGGCAAGATGAAGCAAGCAGCAGAGGCACTGGATTATGAAAAAGCCGCCCGTCTAAGGGACCAGATCGAAGCGGTCAGAGAAGTGGTCAGATGGCAAAAGATGGCGACTACAGTGCGCGGTGACCAGGATGTCATCGCCTTCGCCCAGGATAAGGACCAGGCCTATACCCAGGTCTTCTTCATCCGCGGAGGCAAGCTTATCAGCCGGGAAAGCTTTACCCTCCAGGGCACCCGCTACGAAGTGCCAGAGCAAATCATGACCAGCTTCGTCAAGCACTTCTACAACTCCGCCAGCTATATCCCGCCGCTGATATTGCTCCAGCACCAGGTAGCAGAGAAGGCCGCTATCGAGCGCTGGCTGCTGGGTAAACGGGGCAGCAGAGTCCAGATTCAAGCTCCCCTCCGGGGAAATAAAAAAAGGTTGCTAGATACCGTCGCTGAGAATGCAGCGCAAAGTATGGAACATCTGGTGGCCAGGCGACTGGCAGCACCGGCAACTATTAAAACCGCCCTTGATGAGGTAAAAAGAGAGCTAAACCTGCCCCGGCTGCCCCTGCGAATGGAAGGCTACGACATCTCAAACATACAGGGGAAGGCGGCCGCAGGCAGCATGGTCGTCTTTGAACGAGGCCGGCCTCAGCCGGCCCACTACCGGCGTTTCCGCATCAAAACAGTACCCGCCGCCGATGACTACGCCATGCTACGGGAGGTAATCCAACGCCGCTTCAGTCACCGGGAGGGTAAAGAGGACCGAAACAACTGGTCAATACTGCCGGATCTTGTCCTCATTGATGGCGGCCGTGGACAGTTGAATGCAGTTTTTGAGGCGATGCAGGCCATTGGCGCCGACCGGGTGCCCGTCGCCAGCCTGGCCAAAGAAAATGAAGAGCTCTTCACCCGGCAAAAGAAAGCGGCAATCAAACTGCCCCAGAGTTCTCCCGGGCTTCAACTGCTGCAGCGCCTCAGGGACGAGGCACACCGCTTCGCCCTGGGCTACCACCACCGTCTAAGACAGAAACAGACCCTTGGCTCCGCCCTTGATGACGTACCCGGCATTGGAGCCAAGCGCAAACGCCAACTGTTAAGACAGTTCGGCTCTGTTCGCGCAATAAGGGAGGCCCCCCTTCCAGAACTGGCTGCCACCAAGGGGATGAGCCAGAGCCTGGCACAGAAAATAAAGGAGTGCCTATAAGATGCCAGCCAACCTGCCGCCGCAATATTTTGAAGCCGAGAGGAGCTTCCGCCAGGCCAAAGGCCCGGCGGAGAAGATAGCCGCCCTGGAAGAGATGCTGGCTATCATGCCCAAGCACAAAGGTACCGACCACCTCCGCGCCGAGCTGAGGAGCCGCATGGCCAAGCTGAACCAGCAACTGGGAAAGAAGTCTGGAGCCCAACGGACATCAATGGCGATTGAGAAGGAGGGAGCCGCCCAGATAGCCGTAGTTGGACTGCCAAATTCAGGTAAATCACAGCTGGTCGCCAGCATGACCAATGCCTCACCCGCCGTAGCCGATTATCCACTGACGACACACCAGGCCCTGCCCGGCATGATGGAGTTCGAGGATATCAAGATTCAGTTGATTGACACCCCACCCCTGGCACCCCAGACTATCCAGTGGTGGCTACCTCCGATGCTGAGACAGGCGGATGCCCTGCTGGTGATGGTGGATTTAAGCTACGATCCGCTGGCCCAGATTGCACAAATCAAGGAGCAGCTCGGGCAAATGAGGATACTGCTCAATGGCGAAGAGGCAGATGCCGAAACGCAGGCTGTTGCCTGGCAAAAAAGGGCATTGATAGTCGGCAATAAGATTGACCTGGATAACGGCCAGAACCATCAGGCCCTGCTGGACTGTTGCCAGGAACACCCGCCGGTGGCCATTTCGGCCAGTGAAGGTGCCGGGCTCGGCGAGCTCAAGCTTAAAATATACCAGATGCTGGATATCATCCGGGTATATACCAAGGCGCCCGGTCAGAAAGCAGACCTGGCCGACCCCATAGTGCTGCCCCGGGGCAGCACTCTTCAGGAAGCAGCCACCGCCGTCCACAAGGACTTCGCCGCCAGTCTGAAGTTTGCCCGCATCTGGGGCTCGGGCAAGCACGATGGCATTATGGCCAAAAGAGACCATATACTGGAGGACGGCGATATAATAGAGCTTCATCTTTAGGAGGACATGATGCCCGGTCGCCAGAACTGGTATGACGACTACTGGAAAAAACTGGACAGGAAAACAGAGAGAAAACTAAGGACAACCTGCCCGCAGTGCGGCAGCGCTAACACCTACTACAACAAGCGCTTCAAGACATGGCGCTGCCAGAACTGCGAACACTCGTTCGTTATCAGGGGATTTAAGGAAAAACCCTGGTGGAAGCGTCTGCTACGCCGATAAGAGAAACCTGTCAATGGCCGCCGCCAGACCGCTGTGGTCGATATCAAGAGTGACGTAATCGGCCACTTC
>DAOWLH010000094.1 GCA_030643515.1 Dehalococcoidia bacterium
AGGTTCCTAAAAAACACGTTAAGTGGGGAGATAAGAATGTCCCAAAGTCTGTTCCAGTAGAGTGAAACATAAGCGATGGCCCCAAGACTGATGAGACTATGTGCCCACCAGCTAATGCGATGCCAGTTTAACAGGGTCTCCTGGGCCAAGCCCCGAAAGGCTAAGGCCATACCAAAACTCAGCGGAGACCATGGCGCCCACTCTGGATTAGTCTGTATCTCGGTGGCTGCTATGCGCAAGCTCTCAACCACAAATCCGGTGGCTACAACTAATGTTATTAGCAGCAACGCAACCAGGTCTTCGGTCTTATTATCAAGCCTTTCCGGCTTCATAGAGTATCGCCTGACCAAAAACAAGATTACTCCGAGTATAACCATTATTCCGGCGATATCAGTTACCAGAGAATATCCCAGATAGAAACCGCCGTGCATAAAATCAAAGAAATAATGACTGATAGAATCCAGGAAGGACCCCAGAATTAATATGATACATCCTCCAAAAATGAGGAAGTGCGATATTCCGGGGAATAATTCACTGGGTAGTAGCTCACTGGCTGATAGGTGCCTACGACCGTGTACGTTAAGCGCACCGAAAAACTTGCGGTGGAATATGCCATCGACTACGCCGGTGATTACAAAAGACCATATTCTCCTGCCAATGTGACCAGACAGGTCTTGCCGACGTCCCATTCGCCACAGTTTATAGCGGCGGTATGCGGAATAGATGAAGATAGAAACAACAATAACCGCTAAAATATAGATTATGTCGCCAAACTGGATATTCCAGAATACTTCTCGGCTTGCTTCCATTATCCCCCTATTCCTTCAGTCCCGATAATACTGTTAAGCCCCTCCCCGGGCACGCAACTCGCTAATGCGGCTGGTAATAGCCGGGACTACCTTTAGAACATCACCCACAATGCCAAAAGTGGCCACCTCAAAGATAGGTGCCTCCTTATCATGGTTAATGGCAACGATGAAATCTGAATCCCGCATGCCAACCAGGTGTTGAATTGCCCCGCTGATACCGCAGGCAATATAGAGCTTTGGCCTGACCGTCTTTCCAGTCTGCCCGACCTGGTGTTCCACGGGCATCCAGCCAGCTTCGACGACGCTACGGGAACAGCCGACGACACCGCCTAACTCATCAGCCAGTTCACGCAAGATTTTGAAGTTCTTAGCGTCACACATACCCCGCCCGCCCGAGACAATTACATCGGCATTGGCGACATCTTCGGCCGCCAGCTTGTTATCTTTTATTATCTCCAATACCCTGACCGCAAAATCATCTCTCGTGAACGGCATAGATTCATGGACAATTTCTCCCTTGAGTGAATCGTCCCTCGCTGGTAAAGGCATCACCCGTGGCCTGACCGTAGCCATCTGAGGTCTTGTAAGTTCTGTTAAAATTGTGGCCATGATGTTACCGCCGAAAGCGGGACGTGTCTGCAATAAGTAACCTTTATCATCAATGGCCAAGCTGGTGCAATCTGCCGTTAGACCGGTCTTGAGCTTGGTTGCTACAGCGCCGGCGAGGTCCCTGCCTAAACCGGTGGCGCCCATCAGCAAAATCTCCGGTTTATGCCTATCCACCAGGTGGCAGATGGCCTGGTAATAGGGTTCGGTGCGATAGAACTTGAATACCGGATCATCAATAAGGTAAGACCTGGCTGCGCCATGGGCAAACGATTCCTGGCAAAGCCCCTCCACATTATCGCCAACGACCACGGAGCACAGTTCGACACCCAGAGCTTGGGCCAACTGGGTGCCGGCACCTAGTAACTCCCAGGAAACGAGAGCCGGCTCACCTTCTGTTTGCTCAACAAAAACCCAGACATTCCTGTGCTCCTTGCTCTTTACACGTGAAATAGCTTTCCCCTCGGACGGAGCCTCCTTTCCCAGTTTAATTGGCAGCTCACGCTCGGCTTCCATTTCGGCAAGAATTAATTTCTCTGCATCGGAATAGTAGATCTCTAGAGCTTCAGCCGGGCAGACCTTGAGGCATCTGCGGCAACCTGTACATTTCTCAAGTGAGATAATGGGCTCGCCGCTGCTTGTCATCTCTATGGCGTCTTTAGGGCAGGAACTCTGGCAGCGGGCGCCGCAGGCAATGCATTTTCCTGAGATGAGCCGGGCTACACCAGTGGGCTTCTTTCTTTTCTTGCTCTCTTCCATAGCGGTCACTTACTCTGGGGCGCCACATCCATCATGTAAGGATGAGCCCTTGCTCAACTAACCTTTGTATCAATAGGTGGGCTGCTTGTTCTGGATTACTGGCGCCGTCGCCTAAAATCTCCCCTTTAACTCCTTCCGGGGAAAAGATTTTGCGCACCTGCGTTGCTGAGCCCTTAAGCCCGACAGTCTCCTCGTCCAGTTTCAGTTCTTTGTTATCCCATTGTGTGATTGAAGCCTCCTCCGCCAGCAAGCGAGTGGGAACTCGAGGATAGCGTGGTCTGTTTATCTCCCTCACAACCGAAATCATGGCTGGCAGGTTGGCTTCTACCATTTCATGCCGCCCTTCCAGTTTGCGTCTCACAGTCAACTTTCTCGTCTGCAGGTCTATATTTTCTATGCGGTCGACCAGAGTTAACTGCGAGTACCCCAGACGGGTGCCAATGCCTGGCCCCACCTGCGCCGTGTCTCCATCGATGGTTTGTTTACCACAAAGAACGACGGCCACTTCTTCTTTTTTGGCCAGCCGTCTAACCGTCTCGGCCAGGACAAGGCTGGTAGCCAGAGTATCGGCTCCGCCAAAGGCCCGGTCGCTTAAAAGCAGGGCATCATCCACTCCCAGGGCAAGGGCCTTCCTTAACGTAGCCTCGGCATTAGGCGGGCCCATCGAGATTGCTACTACGTTAAAACCATATTTATCTTTAAGCCTGAGGCTTTCTTCCAAGGCATGTGTATCGAACGGATTCATAATAAATGGCACTCCCTCTCTAATAAGAGTACCGGTAACCGGGTCAATTTTAACCAGGGTGGTATCGGGCACCTGTTTAATGCATACGACAGCTAACATTTATCACTCTATTATTGGCAGGGTAATCAGCCTTTATAGTAACAGATATGTTTAGAGCCAGAATTATACATAGATTTAAAAGAAAAAGATTGTTCTTATTGTATCATACTAACTTGATTTGAATCATCAGTTAGCCATTTAGCGGCATAGTGAACTCCTATGGCCTGAGGTAGTGCCTAATTGCTAACCCTGATACCAGTCTGTATACTCAATATGTACTTCGGCTTATGAAAACAAGCGATTTTGATTATTACCTTCCCCGGGAGCTCATTGCCCAGACACCGCTTGAGCAGAGGGACCAGTCCCGCCTCATGGTCATCAGGCGTAAGGATGGCTCGATAGAGCACAGCACCTTCGCCCGGATTGCCAGTTATCTATCTGCCGGCGATCTACTGGTGTTCAACAACAGCCGTGTTCTTCCGTCGCGTCTCAATGGCAGAAAGGTCTCAACCGGTGGCAAAACAGAAATACTGCTCCTGCGGCGAAATGGAGATGGTGTTTGGGAGGCTCTTTTGAAGCCAGGTCGGCGGTTTAAGCCGGGCACCAGAATAGAGATCACCGGCGTGACCGAACACAGGAGAGATGTCAAGGCTGTGGCGGAGGTTGTAGGCCTTGGCACCGACGGTGTCAGGCTTTTGAGGTTATCCGATGACAGCTTGCTGGCGGAGCTGGGTGAGATTCCGCTGCCGCCCTATATTCATACTAAATTGACTAATCCCGGGCGCTACCAGACGGTTTATGCAAAAATCAACGGCAGCGTGGCGGCGCCTACTGCCGGCTTGCACTTTACCCCGAAGCTGCTTAAGCATATGCAGGGTAAGGGAATAGACTGCCTTTTTACAACCTTGCACGTTGGGCTGGACACCTTTCGCCCTATCAGCGAGGAAGATCCGCACCGGCATACCATTTATCGGGAATACGGCGTTATTGACCAGCTATCAGCAACGGAAATAAATCAGGCCAGGAAGAAAGGTCGCAGGGTTATCAGTGTCGGCACAACTACGGCCAGACTGCTGGAGCATGTTGCCCAGATTTCAAAGGATGGAGTAGCACCATTTGCGGACTGGGTGGACCTGTTTATCCTGCCGGGATACCATTTTCGTATCACCGACGGTCTGATTACCAATTTTCATCTGCCCCGGTCAACCTTGCTGATGCTAGTCTCTGCCTTTGCCGGTAAAAGTCTGATGGAGCAGGCCTACAACGAGGCTATTAACAAAGGCTACCGCTTTTATAGCTTCGGTGACGCAATGCTGATACTCTAGGAGAGGGAGCCACTACTCCCAGCGGAAGAACTTAATGGCCAACGTCATGCAGACGACAAACCAGGCGGCCAGGACGGCGACATCAAGGCCAAGGGGGTGAAGTGGCGTGGCATCAACCATGACCTGCCTCAGGGCATCACCCAGGTATGTCAGCGGTATCGCCGATACAATGGGCTTCATAAATTCCGGGAAGAACTCAATCGGCCAGAATATCCCGGAAAGGAAGAGCATCGGGAACTGGATTAGCTGAATTATGGGCATGGCGCCTTCGGTGGTTCTGGCACGGGACACGGCGAAGTAGCTGATGCTTATCATGGTAAGAGCCCCCAGCAGTACAAGCCCGAGGAGTAGCAGCCAGTTGCCCACTATCTGAACGTCAAAAACAATAAAGGCAACGAGGATGATAATAATGGTCTGTACAACGGCCAGTATCAGGCGGTAGACGACCTGGCTGGAGACTACGGTGGAACGGCGCAGGGGTGTGGCACCGAGGCGCTTGAGTATCAGCTTTTCCCGCCATTCTACTAACGGCAAGGAACCGAACAGACTGAGAAATAGTATAGACATGGCCAGTATACCGGGTACCAGGTAGTCTATGTAACTCAGTTCCTGTGCCTGAACCGATTCTTCGTTAAGTTCAAGCAGCACCGGCTGCTGTGTCAACTGGCGGTTAATTTCGTTAAGCAGTTCGTTTACCACCGAGAGGATTATCGGTGACGAGCTTGTCTGAGACGGGTCATAGTAGACGGTGATATCAGCCTTCTGGCCGCTGTTAATACTGGCCTCCAGGCCGGCCGGTATAAGGAAAACGGCACGCAGGTCACCGCTCTTCAGTTCGTCCAGTTTGCCGTCCAGGTCGCCTTCACTTATCTCAAAAATCGGAACCATCCCCAGGGACTGGGTGATGTTTTCTGCCGTTACCGAGTTATCGTCGTTGACCAGACCTACTTTGTAGCTGATGTCGTCGCTGCCACTGAAAATAAAACCGAAGAGAAGCATAAACAACAGGGGGAAGGCAAAGGTAAAAAAGAGAGCCGTTTTATCCCGGTAGAACTGTCTGAAAGCGGCCAGGAGCAGCTTAGCGAAGGCCTTCATTCTCTTATTCTCCTGCCGGTTAATTTGAGAAAAACGTCTTCCAGGGTGGACTCTCTGACATGAAGGTTTTTAAGCTGATCGGCCAGGTCCACTTTTTCGGCGTACTTCAGTATAGCTGACATCGTTGACGGGATATCGTTTGAGTAGACGATGGCTTCGTTATCGCTCACCACCGCCTGAGTAGTGCCTGGAAATGTCCGTAATACTATCTCGGGTGGCGGCGGCTGCATTTCAAACTGGATGGCACTTTCCTTAAAATAATTGCTTATCAGCTCCGCCGGTGTTCCCATGGCGATAATCTTGCCGTGGTCAATGATGGCCACCCTGTCACACAGGCGCTCCGCCTCTTCCATGTAATGAGTGGTAAGAAAGACGGTTCTGCCTCTGGTGCGCATATCTTAAATTACCGACCACAGCCCCCGTCTTGCCTGCGGGTCGAGGCCGGTTGTCGGTTCATCCAGAAAGGCTATCTCAGGGTCGTTAACCAGTGCCATGGCAACGGACAGACGCTGCTGTTGGCCACCCGATAGATTCTTTACCAGTATCTTGCGGCTTTCCTTCAGGGATAACAGCTCCAGCAGGCTGTCCAGCGACAGGGAGTGTTTATAAAAGCTGGCAAAGACATCCAGTATTTCTTCAACTCGGAGCAGGGGCAGTAATGAAGGTGCCTGCAGTTGAATGCCAATTTTCTGCTTTATTTTGAATATTCCCTTGTTTATATCCAGGCCAAAAACGGATATTTTGCCTGAGTCGGCAACCCGGAGCCCCTCTATCATCTCCACGGTGGTCGTCTTACCGGCGCCATTGGGCCCCAGCATACCGAAGACTTCGCCCTGGCTGACCTGAAAGCTGATATCGTCTACTGCCCTTATTGGGCCGTAGCTCTTCTTAAGATGTTCTACTTCTATAACCATCGGCAGTTCTAGGGCGATTCACTGTCAGGAGTATCATCATGCATGGACTGTTTCTCTGCTGCCGACAGAAGCCTTTCATCCGGGCTGGGAACTTCTTCCGGGGGTAAAGCATCATACTCTACCCAGTGCTGATAAAGCTTGCGCACTTTCCTCTCCCGGCCAAACTTACCCTTGATGTTTCTGGCTAACGGCGGTATCCTGGCCAGAAAGCTGTTCATTTGTTGGCCCACAGGAAGCCTGGTCCCTGCTTTAAGGCTCTTGCCGCAGTGGGGACAAAAACTGGACGGCGCCGTTAGCTCTTTCCCGCAGAAAGGACAGAACTTTAGTGATTCCTGCTCCTGGGCAGCCGACCTCGTCTCCTGACCGCAATAGGGGCAGAAAGCCAGTCCGGGCGGGAAGCGGGAGCTATCAATTTCCCTGGCGCAACTAGGGCATTTCACTGTGAGCCTCTTTTCAGGGCCTAATTATAGCACCTGTTTGAGGCAAATTAAACAGGCGACCTGTAGACCACCGTTGGTTTTGGGGTTATAATCTAAAACTGCCATGCCTTTTAAAAATAAACTCGAGGTTGTCATGGAGCGCCATCAAATTGCCGCAACGGTGGAGCAACTGGCGGCCGGTATCAGCAAAGACTACTGCGACAAACAGCCGGTACTGATATCAGTTCTCAAAGGCTCCTTTATTTTTCTGGCTGACCTCATCCGCCGACTTGACTTCCCCCTGGAAGTGGATTTTGTTACTCTTGCCAGCTACGGTCGGGGTAAGGAGAGCTCCGGCCGGGTCGAGGTGGTACAGGGTCTGCGCTGTGGCATCAAGGGCAGGCACGTGCTGGTCGTGGAAGACATTATTGATACCGGTCTGACCACCAGCTTTCTGCTGGACTACCTGAGCAAGGAAAAACCGGCCTCGATAAAGGTGTGTGCCCTTACAAGTAAACCTTCACGGCGACAGAATCCGGTTACCATTGACTATCTGGGATTTACCGTTCCCGACGTGTTTCTGGTCGGCTACGGACTGGACTGCAACGAGCAGTTTCGCCACCTTCCCGACATTTGTTGCATCAGGGAGAAAGAATGACATCACAATTGTCGGCCCTTATCTCGGTGGCCCGGGGAGATAGTCCGGCGGACCTGGTCCTGGCTAACGGCAGAATAATAAACGTGTTCACCGGTGAGATAGAAGCCGGTGATGTAGCTATATATGACGACAGCATTGCCGGAATCGGACGCTACCGGAAGGCTAAAGAGGTTGTTGACCTGAAGGGTAGGTATCTGGCACCTGGGTTTATCAATGGCCATACTCATATTGAGAGTTCCATGCTGGATATAGGACAGTATGCCCGGGCTGTAGTGCCACGAGGAACGCTGGCGGTGGTTACCGACCTGCATGAACTGGCCAATGTCTGTGGCCTTGATGGCCTCCGTTACATCATTAATTCTGCCCGCCGTCTGCCTCTGGAGCTGCTTATACTGGCGCCGTCCTGCGTGCCGGCAAGCCACCTGGAGACTTCGGGGGCATCACTTGGCCCTCCGGCCATCCGCCGCATTCTACGGTGGCGGGGGGTAATCGGGCTGGGTGAAGTGATGAACTTCCCCGGAGTTATCGACGGCGATGACTCAGTTCTGGCCAAAATCACCCTGGCCGGAGACAGGGTGATTGACGGCCATGCTCCCGGTGTTAGCGGCAAAAAGCTTAATGCCTATACTGCTGCCGGCATTAGCTCTGACCACGAGTCGGTATCCCTGGAGGAAGCCCTGGAAAAGCTCAGGAGGGGCATGTACCTCATGATAAGAGAGGGCTCATCGGAGAAAAACCTGGAAGCCCTGCTGCCACTGGTAACAGATGCCACCTATAAGCGGTGCCTTTTTGTCGTCGATGACCGCAGCTGCTCTGATTTGCTGCGTGATGGCGACATCGATGCCGTTGTACGCAAGGCCATAGGACTGGGACTGGAGCCGGTGCGAGCCATTCAACTGGCAACTGTTAACGCCGCCGAGCATTTTGGCCTGAAGAAGCTGGGAGCAATCGCTCCTGGCTACCTGGCTAATCTAACCGTTTTCGGTGATTTGTCTCATTTGGAGGCGGATATGGTCTTCCACCGTGGCCGCCTGGTAGCTGAAGGTGGAAAGCCATTGTTCTCAGCAGCTCGCCCCTCAAAAAAAAGGCTGGCAAATACAGTGAATATCAAACCCTTTGAAGAAAGGGCATTGCAGCTCTCAGCCAGAGGGGAGTTCCATCCGGTCATTGAGGTCGTCCAGGGACAGATAACCACCAAAAAGAGGATGGAGATAATAAAGATAAAGGACGGAATCATCAAACCTGATATTAGCCGGGATATCTTGAAGCTGGTGGTGATGGAAAGACACCGGGCGACGGGTAACATCGGGGTGGGGCTGGTCCGTGGCTTCGGATTAAAAAAGGGTGCCTTGGTTTCTTCCATTGCCCATGATTCTCATAACATTATTGCCGTTGGCACCAACGATACCGATATTGCCATCGGTATCAGGGAAGTCGACAGGCTTCATGGTGGTCTGGCAGTGGTTGCCGAAGCCAGAGTGATGGATAGCCTGGCCTTACCCGTCGCCGGGCTGCTTTCAGACGAGCCGCTGGCAACGGTGGCCGGCAAGCTGGAGAGGCTGGAGAAGCTGGCCGGTGAACTGGGAACCGGGCTGGAATCCCCCTTCGCCACCCTTTCTTTCCTGGCCCTGCCGGTTATTCCTGAGCTCAGGCTGACCGACCTTGGCCTGGTAGATGTCACTACATTCAGCCTGCTCGGCTGAAAAATTAATTGTGAAGGTGAGACTATGTCGCCACGAAAGTCATCAAAGCTTGAGCCCATAATTCTGGAGATGCCACCGCAGAGGATGGCTGTTGTCCGAGGGAAGGGCCCTCCGGATAGGGTCTTCGCCGAGTTTCTGCCGGCTCTCTACGGCTCGGTTTACACACTAAAGTTCCAGCTTAAAAAGAAGGGCCTCCCCTCCTTCAAGGTTGGAGGACTGCGTGCCCGCTATCCTGATGCCCATCGTGTCCCCAGGGATGAGTGGACGAACATCATCGGTTTGCCCATACCGGAAGATACCACCACGCTGCCGCAGAAGCTGCCCGGCGTCGAAGTCAAGATTGAGACCTGGCAATACGGCACCGCCGCCCAGATTCTGCACCTGGGAGCCTACGACCAGGAGACTCCCACAATAGAGCGTCTGTTTAGGTTTATTGAGGACAGTGGCTACAAGATTATCGGCGACCACGAAGAGGAATATTTGACCAGCCCTGATGCCAAAGTCCCCAAGACCATTATCAGGTATGTTGTCCACAAAAAGCCATAAAACTTCCGGGAAAAGAGTGGCATATCAGAAGTAACGATACCATTCCGAAAAGGATAACTACCTCTTATTCTCGTGGGGTAGCTTGATATTTGCCTGGTAGCGCCTCATCCGCCAGTCGCGGTAGGCCTTAAGCCCTTCGTCGTCACTGATGACACGCCAGTAGCGGTAAAAATCGGAGACGTAGAACTTGGGGGCAAAGTCGGTGACCACGGTGATCACGCGATCGGCAATCTTCTCTACCTGCCTGACAGCGGTGGCCGATGCCGCCGGCACGGCAACGACTATCTGCTTGGGTTGGCGGCGTCGTACCGATTCCACGGCAGCCATCATGGTGTAACCCGAGGCCAATCCGTCATCTATGATTATGACGACTCTGTCATTTACCATGAAAAGCGGTCTCTCCCCGCGATAGAGCAGGCTCCGCTTCTGGATATCGCTTCTTACCTTGCTCACCTGATATGTTATTTGCTGCTCAGAAAGGCTGATGCCCTTCAAGACATCCTGATTAAGAATGGTAGTGCCGTCATCGGCGACGGCACCGAAGCCCCCCTCGGGGCGCAGTGGTATCGGAATCTTGCGGGCAACAACAAGGTCAAGGTCGGCATTGAGCGCCAGAGCTACCTGAAGTGCTACCGGGACACCACCATTGGGAATGGCCAGCACGATGACCCCCTGGTTCTTGTATCCAACAAGCTTGGTGGCCAGCTGTCGGCCGGCATCGTAGCGGTTCTCAAAGATTGGCTGCTGTCTCTGGTGGGGCACTCTCGGCCTCCTCTTGGTTTTCTCTTATCAGCTTTTCGCCATAGTCAAGCAGAAGCCTGGTGTACTTGTGAGAATAATGCTTGCTATTTAGAAAAGTCTCAAGGGCTTCAAAGGGGGTTATCTCCTCGGCGGTGCGGTCTCCCAGCCTGAGCCGGCTCTCCCGCTTAACACTCTTGACTATGGAAAGATAGTGAGCTTCTTTTAATGCACTTTTTATATCCCCATCCCTTATCCGCCCTTCAAGCTCTTGTGGCAGATTAATCTCCAGGCGGACAATGGCATCTTTAATATCGGCTTCGTTTTTTGCGATTGCTTTCAAAACGGTCTCCGTTGGCTCCGTTTCCTCCTGCAAAAGGTCAACCTCAATAGTGATGAAGCGACGTCCCTCAACCTGGTGAAAGCTATATGATACCTTTCTTTGTCCAGACTCGGCATCCGGTTCAATCTCCACCAGGTAAAAGCCCTTGTCGTCGTTCTCATCGCCGAAGTCGAGGCGCTCCAGACTGCCCGCATAAACCACCGGCGGCTTTTTACTGACAACCTGATGACGATGGATGTGCCCCAGGGCAACATAGTTAAAGGCAGGGTTGGCGACGCTGCCCGGCAGCAGTATGTGCTCCTGTCCGATGGTCATTACCCCTTCAGAGCCGATGCGAGCACCAAACACCCAGACATGGGCTGCCAGAATGGAGGGAAGTTCAGGCTTCAGCTTTTTGGCTTTGTCAGCGATGACATCAGTCAGCACCTGCTGCATTTTCCGGTTGAGTTCCTCAAAGTTGAGGTTGCGAGCGTTTTCCTGGCCCATCAGGGCACTGCGCCTCAGCCAGGGCAGCGCCACAATCTGGATACTGCCGCCGCGGGTGGCAATTTCATAAATATCGGGGCGACTGGCAACATAGACGTTTTCAATCGTCAAAGTGCTAAAGATTTCGGTGGTGGTAGCTCTGCCGATAGCATTGGGCAGGTCATGATTGCCAACGAGGAGAAAGGTAATAATACCGCTCTCGGATAGCCGCTTGATGCGCCTGGCGAACTCACGCTGCTGTGTCTGGCTTGGGTCGCGGCTCTTGTAGGCATCACCACAGAAGAGGACAAGGTCTACCCTGTTGTCCACTGCATAGTCCACCAGCTGGTCAAGGCTGGACAAAAAATCGCCGAAGCGGGATGACAATCCGCTTGACGGGTCGATGTGGCCGTAGCTCTCTATCCCGAGGTGCAGGTCGGCAAAATGGATAATTTTCATCTTTTTATGGCTAGAATCCCAGCCAGTGGCTTCCACCGGGGGGCAGGATGGAGAAGTCTTCCCCGCCAAGCTTGGCGGACAGCACTGCTTTAAGCTCGCTAACGGGCACTCTAATCTGCTTCATGCTGTCGCGCTCACGGACGGTTACCTGATTATCTTCCAGGGACTGGAAGTCAACAGTGACGCAGAAAGGAGTGCCAACTTCATCCTGGCGACGGTAGCGGCGGCCAATACTCTGGGCATCGTCATAGCTTATCATCCAGCACTGCCTGAGGTCACTATGGATATCTCTGGCCAGCGCCACCAGCGGCTCCCTCCGGCTTAAGGGGAGAACGGCTGTCTTGTAGGAAGCGAGAGCCGGGTGCAGCCGCAGCACCACTCTTATCTCATCCTTGTCCGGCTCCTCATCGTAGGCATCA
>DAOWLH010000028.1 GCA_030643515.1 Dehalococcoidia bacterium
ACCAGACTTGTGGAAACGGTTAACAACATGGAGAAAAAGCCCTTCTTTATCGCCGACGCCGGCGCCTTGCTCAACGCTAAGGCCATCAGGCTAAGCAAGAAGTTTGACCTCTTCACTCCGGACCCGGGCGAGCTCAGCTTTCTGGCTGACCAGGATGCCGCCCACCCGGCCTATGTACAGCACTTCATTTTTGAGGTTGACGACACCGATATTTCCAGGCTGAGCAAGGAGGCTTACGAACATGGGGACACTCCTCGCTTTGTGCTGGTCAAGGCGGCGGTTGACCATATAGTGGTCGATGGTGAGGTGGTTGGGGTAATAAAGGAGCCGCTTATACCCTCTCTTGAAGCAATAGGTGGGACCGGGGATACCATAACCGGGATAGTTTCGGCACTTATAGAAAGCGGTATTGAGCCAGCCGAGGCCTGTATCAGGGCATCAAAGATTAACCGATTTATGGGAGAGTTGTCCCAGCCAACACCGGCGACGCCTATCGCCAAGCTGGTCCCCTTCATCACCGAAGCCACCAAGAAGATAATTGGAAAATAGTGACGGTAAAGACCGATGATACTGGAGCCAAAGATACGTTGGCCCTGTCGTGGTGGAATTACATAGCCAGAAGAAATATACGGCTTAAGTCTTTGAGCAGAATGAAGTTATCAAGATCTCGGCCTAGATGAACTGGTGAAGGGGGTAATGATGAAACTACCAAGGTTTGAGTTCAAAATCGTCGCTAATCTTGCTCTCATCACCGGTCTGGTTATGGGGGGACTGGCGGCCGTGGCCCAGGGATACTTTAATGTCCAGCCGCCGGTCGGCGAAGGTGTCTGTTTTGTCACTCATCCCAGCAATCTGGTGAACTGGATAGTGAACACAGTCTTCGGAACCGAATTTACCATACACGGTATCTTCATTGCGGTTCCGGTACTGACGCCGATAGGTGCCATAATCGGCTCGATGATAGCCGCCTGGAGAAACAAAGAATTCAGGCTCAGGCGGGGTCCGGTGAGGGAGAACCTGTTAGCCTTTATCCTCGGCTTCCTGATAATCAACTTCGGTCTGCTGTGGGGTTCGTGTCCTATCAGGACAGCGGTGCTCTCTTCCTACGGTATGCTGTTTGCCATGCTTATTCTCCTGGTCATTGTTGTCGGAGTTATTGCCGCCTCTGAATACATAAAGTGGCGAGTGAGGAGGATGTAATGATTGGTGTAGTTACTTTGGTGGTCGGCTTAATTATTGGCTATATGGGTCAGAGGTCAAGGTTCTGTACTATAAGCGGCATCAGGGACTTTTATCTGGTCAGGGATACCTACCGCCTTAAGGGTCTTTTTGGTATCATCATTGGCGGTGTTCTCGGATTTTCCATCTTCAGTCTGGTAGGGGGAGATTTCCCCGGATTCCCGCTGCTCCCCGATGGCCTTAATATTGAGCCCTTGATTCTGATTCCTCTCAGCGTTGTCGGCGCCTTCTTTATGGCTTTCTTCTCGGTTATGTCCGAGGGCTGCCCCTTCAGGCAGCACGTGATGGCTGGCGAGGGGAGGATTTCAGGGATGATGTATATTGGTGGCCTGGTGGTAGGTGTTATCTTCTTTGATGTAGTGATCGTGCCTTATCTCCAGTTGCTTACCCTGTTGGGCTGATATACAGCTTGCTTTAAGCTGGTCTGAAAACGTGGCGGTTGGTCCAATCAACCGCCACGTTTTTTTATTTCCGTTATGAATTGGCAGTATCTTGACAACCAGCTCTCCCTCGGTGTAAGCTCTGCCTCAGAGGGGGAAGCATCAGACGCTGCACTTATCTTTTGCCGATTGGCAGCACAATCGGCAAAGGTTTTCTGTACCTCGGTAGCTTTCCGCTCAGTAATCCGATTCAACTTGTGGAGGGATAGCAAGAATGGTTAAAGATGCCGGATCATCTGAGGAAAAAACTCCAGAGCAACCGCCCAAGATTCTGACAAAACCGTTGCCCATAATACTTGACGAAATGGAGGGCAATATCAGGGCTGCCGCCACGGCCGCCAGAAAGGCGGAGGAGGCGGCCAAGAAGGCCGGTCAGGCGGCGGTATCGGCTACACAGGCATCGGGGGAAGCAGAGAAGATGGCTGTAGAAGCCCGTAAGGCTGGAGAAAAGGCTGCTCAGACAGCAACCGCGGCGGCTGCGGAAGCGGCCGCCAAGGCTGAGGTTCAGGCCAAGGAGGCGATAGCGGCTGCCGGGAAGGCAAGCAAGGAGGCGGCAGCGGCTGACCAGGGAGCGAGAGCGGCCGCTGAGGCGTTTAAGCGAACTGCAGCCGAGGCTACCACAAAAGCTGAGGGAGCAGCCAGGGCGGCCAAATCTGCTGCCGAGGAGGCTACCACAAAGGCGGAGGGAGCAGCCAGGGCGGCCAAATCTGCTGCCGAGGAGGCCACCACAAAAGCTGAGGAAGCAGCCAGGGCGGCCAAAACTGCCGCCGAAGAGGCTACCGCAAAGGCGGAGGAAGCAGCCAGGGCGGCCAAGTCTGCCGCCGAAGAGGCTACGGCAAAGGCGGAGGAAGCCGCTAAGGCGTCAAAGTGTGTCGCCGAAGAGGCTACGCTAAGAGCTGAGGAAGCGGCCAGGGATGCCAGGGAAGCTGCTGATGCTGCCACCAAGTGGGCGGAAGAGGCGGCTCAGAGGGCCGAGGATGCAGCTATCAAGGCTGAAGAGACGGCCAGGGCGGCAAAGTATGCTGCCGAAGAGGCTACCGTAAAGGCTGAGGAGGTTGCTCTGGCAGCTAAGGAAGCCGCCGCTGCTGCTGTCAGGACAGCTGAGGAAGCTGCCCTCAGGGCCGAAGAGGCAGCCGTCGCCGCCAGAGAAGCGGTGGAAGTTTCTATTGAGGCTGCCGATGCTGTCGTCAAACAGGCGACAGGAGCGATGAAGCTGGCTAATAATGCCGCTGTCGGAGCGGAAGAAAATCTGACCGTGGAGTCGGCCAGGAAGGCGGATGAAGCCGGCAGGGAGGCGAAAAAAGTGGCCGCCGCCGCCTTTCGCCTGGCTGAGGAGACCGCCAGGAAGGGCGAGCTTGCCGATATTGCAGGTGATGAAGCAATAGAGGCGGCAACCAAGGTTTCGGGCATGCTTGCTGCAAGAGTGGATGAAGCTGGTAAAGAGGCCAAGGAGACAGCAGCCAGAGCGGCAAGTATTGCCGAGGAAACGGCACTCAAGGCGGAGCAAACTGACCTGGCTGGGGATACAGCCATGGCCGCTGCGATGAAAGCTATCGGAGAGCAGGCTGCGGCCAGGGCTGAGGAAACGGCGACAACAGCCAGGATTGCTGCTGAAAAGGCTATCGCTGCTGCCAGTGCTGCCGCTAGAGTTGCTGAAGAAAAACTGAAGGTAGCCAGAGCCGCTGCTGCCGAGGCTGCCAAGAGTAAAACTGTAGAAGCGGCCAGAAAGGCCGATGAAGCTGGCAGGGAAGCGAAAAAAGCAGCCGCTACCGCTGCTCGCCTGGCCCAGGAAGCTGCCAGGAAAGCTGAGCTGGCCGGGTATGCAGGCAGTGAGGCGATTGAGGCGTCGACCAAGGTGTCGGGGGATATTTGTGAGCGAGTGGCCAAGGTTGGTAAGGAGGCCAAGGATGTTGAGGCCAAGGCTGCCCGTATCGCCGATGAGACAGCCAGAATAGCCGAGCAGGCTGACCTGGCCGGTGATGAAGCCCTGAGGGCGGCCATCGCTGCTGCCACTGAGCAGGCAATTGCGAAAGCGGAAGAAGCAACGAGAGCTGCCAGAGAAGCCGCTGCACGGGCGGAAGAGATTGCCAGAAATAAGGCAGAAGAGGCTAAGAAGGCGGCTAGGGAAGCCGGTACCCGGGCTGAGGAGATTGCCCGGCTTGCCAGAGAAGCTGTTGAGCTGGCTCTGGCCAAAGCCGAAGAAGCCCTGATAAAGAAAGTTGTCAAAAAACTAACCCAATCTGAGTTTTCGATTTACATCATTATCATTATTCTGGCGGTTGTCTTTGGCGCAGTATTGCTTTCGGCAGCCCTATTTGGGGCTTTTTAACCAGGCGCTGGTGGTGTTGACAGGCATATCCGTTAGATACTTGACATAATATGAGACGGGTCATGGCAGGCGGTTGTGTATACTGCCTGTGACTGGTATAATAAAGGGTTCATGGACGCTGGAAAACGAGCCTCTCGTACCCGGGTCGGGTGAGGGGTTTTTATTTAGCCTGGAGAGGACCTGATTGGTTTTGGAAAAAGAACAGGAACAGTATGACAGGTTGCAGACAATGCGGCACTCGGCAGCGCATGTGATGGCCGAGGCGGTCCAGGCTCTTTTCCCCGGTGCCAAGTTTGCCATCGGGCCGGCTATTGCCGATGGCTTCTACTATGATTTTGAATTGCCACGCCCGCTTGTTCCTGATGATTTGCCGCTTATCACCGATAAGATGAGAGAGATAATAGCCCGGGACTTGACCTTTACCCGGTGGGAAGCGGCCAGGGAGGAGGCTAAGGAGCTTTTTGCCGACCAGCCCTACAAGCTCGAGCTCATTGATGAAATACCTGATGAAAAAGTCAGCCTGTACCAGCAGGGCAAATTTACTGACCTGTGCCGTGGGCCTCATGTTACCTCCAGTGGAGAGATAAAAGCCTTCAAACTGCTCAGCATTGCCGGTGCCTACTGGCGGGGTGATGAGCACCGTCCCATGCTGCAGAGGATATACGGCGTTGCCTTTGAAACTCAGCAGTCACTGGAAGAGTATCTACAAAGACTGGAGGAGGCTGCCAGGCGGGACCATAGAAAGCTGGGCAAAGAGCTTGACCTGTTCAGCATCCACGAGGAGGCCGGTGCCGGCCTGGTCTGCTGGCATCCTAAAGGGGCGGTGGTGCGGCGGGTTATAGAGGACTTCTGGAAGCAGGAGCATATCAAGAGGGGCTATGACATTATCTATACCCCACATATTGCCAAAGCTGACCTGTGGAAAACCAGTGGTCACTGGGAATTCTACCGCGATTACCTCTATGGCCCGATGGAAGTAGAAGGGGAAGAGTACCTCCTAAAACCAATGAACTGCCTCTATCATATCCTGATTTATAAGACGAAGTTGAGGAGCTATCGTGAGTTGCCGCTGCGCTGGGCTGAACTGGGTACGGTATACCGCTATGAGCGCTCCGGGGTTCTCCACGGACTGTCCCGGGTCAGGGGTTTTACCCAGGATGATGCCCACATCTTCTGCCGTTTTGCCCAGCTTGAGGATGAGGTGGCTGATGTGCTGGAACTGGCGCTCTTCATGATTGATACTTTTGGCTTTGCCGACTATCAGGTGAAGCTATCGACCCGCCCGGAGAAGTATGCCGGTACTGAGAAGATGTGGCAGGAGGCAACAGATACGCTGTCACGGGCGCTGGAGCGCAAGAATTGTGCTTTTGAAATAGACCCTGGTGAGGGCGTCTTTTATGGCCCCAAGATAGACATTAAATTTAAAGACGCAGTGGGCAGGGCGTGGCAAGGGCCCACTATTCAGGTTGATTTCAACCTGCCGCAACGCTTCGATGTTACCTACATCGCTGAAGATGGCAAGGAGCAGTCGGTGGCCATGATACACCGTACGGTACTGGGCAGTATGGAGCGCTTTCTGGCCTCGCTTATTGAGCACTATGGTGGGGCCTTCCCGGTGTGGCTAGCTCCAGTCCAGGTGATTGTCATCCCCGTGGCTGACCGTCACCTGAAATATGCCGATAAACTTGCCCGGAAACTGAAAGAGGCCGGCATACGTGTTGAAGTTGCAGACCAATCGGCCACGATGAACCATAAAATACGGCAGGCACAGCTTGAAAAAGTACCCTATATGCTCATAATCGGCGATAGGGAAGAGGCGGCCAGGACCATCTCTGTCCGCGGCCGTGGCGGTGAGCAGCAGAACAATATTTCCTGTAGCGATTTTAAGAAAGTTATCAGCCGGGTTATAGCCGACAGGGAAACGGGCTTGAGGCTGGCGACTTGATTAGCACCATTGGCTATGCTATATTCCTCTGTGAATGCTTATGCTTGTAGGAGGTAAACAACAACATAATTAAATATCTGCGTGTCAACCAGATGATCCGTGGCAAGGATGTCCGCCTGGTGGGTGAAAAGGGGGAGCAGTTGGGTGTTATGCCCCTTTTTCAGGCACGGGAAGTTGCGCAGAAGCTCCAACTTGATCTGGTTGAGGTGGCACCGCAGGCAGTGCCTCCGGTATGCCGCATCATGGATTATGGCAAGTATAAGTACCTCCAGACCAAGAAAGAGCGCGAAGCCAGGAAAAGCCAGAAGCTTTCACTGTTAAGAGAAGTCAGGATGCGCCCCAAGATTGGACGGCATGATTTTGATGCCAAGACAAGATCGGCCAAAAAGCTCCTGGAAGGTGGCGATAAGGTTAAGGTAACCATAATGTTCCGCGGCCGAGAGAATACTCATCCTGAGCTTGGCCTGCAGCTGCTTAAGCGAGTGGCGGAGATACTAAAGGAAGTAGCTGCCATTGAGAAGGAACCGACCAGGGAAGGAGCGCGTTTGCATCTGATCCTGGCACCCCTGGCTGTCACCAAGAAAGCAAGGGAAGAGGTAAAGAAAGAAGAATATGCCGAAACTGAAAACACATAAGGGTGCCCGGAGCCGGTTCCACATTACCGGTACTGGCAAGCTGATGCGTACCAAGGGTGGCAAGAGCCATCTGCGCCGTCGCAAGTCGGCACGGGCAAAGAGACTTTTTGATGAGATGATACCGCTCAATCAGCGGGACAGGGCCAGAATAAGGAGGCTGCTGCCTTACGGGGTGAGCTAGCTTGGGGGCGTATATTGTCACGAGTAACGAGGGGTGTAACGGGACACCGCAGGCACAAGAAGATACTGGCCATGACCAAGGGGCATCGGGCAACGAAGCATTCGCTTTATCGCCGTGCTCATGAATCCATGCTCCACTCGCTGAATTACGCTTACAGACACCGAAGGGAGCGAAAAGGCGACCTGAGGCGTCTTTGGATTGCCCGCATAAACGCGGCCACCAGGGCCCACGGTGTTACCTATAGCCG
>DAOWLH010000060.1 GCA_030643515.1 Dehalococcoidia bacterium
GATGAGCCTGGGCACCGGGCCCGTAACCTCAATTTCATCTGCAATGTATCGCCACACTGGCTCAGTGCCTCTTCTTGCCAACACCACTCCTTTAGCGGCATCCATGGCGCTGCCACCACCGAGACCGATAACCAGGTCAACGTTGCTGTCCCTGGCCAACCTGGCGCCTTCGTCCACCGTTGATGCCCTGGGGTTGGGCTCAATACGGTCATAGACAACCGTCTCTACCCCGCTGGCTTCAAGGTCAGCCACCGCCCTGTCCAGGATGCCGGTCTTCCGCATGCTGCTCTGCCCGGTAACCAGGATAGCCCTCTTACCTATCTTGGCAGCCTCAGCGCCCAGCCGGGCAAAGCTGCCACAGCCGAAGACAATCCTGGTCGGCAGAAAAAATGTGGTTGCCATGAAGATATACTATCACAGCTTATACCGCTATACTAGCAATCAGCCTGCCGGCCGCGGGTAAGCCACCTCTGCTTCTGTTCAAGCCTTACCTTTTCATCTGTCGGTTGATAGGTTTTAAGGAAGTCATTCTTAAAAGAGTCAAAGGTGCCACCAAGAATGGCCACCCTTATATCCCGCATCAAATCGGCCATGAAGGTCAGGTTGTGAATGGTGGCCAGCCGGAGGGCCAGGAGTTCGCCGCTGTTAAACAGGTGGTGCAGATAGGCGGCGGAGAAGGTGCGGCAGGTGTAGCAGCCACAGTCGGAATCAACCGGCCCTTCCATCCGCAGATAGCGGCTGTTTTCTATGTTTACTCTCCCCCGCCGGGTAAACAGGGCGCCATTGCGGGCGACGCGGGTGGGCAGGGCGCTATCAAAGACATCAACGCCCCGGGACACCGCTTCTATGATATCCTCCGGTGAGCCGACGCCCATGAGATAGCGCGGCCTGTCCCCTGGCAAAAGGGGCACCGTTTCTTCGACCACGCCCCAGGTCACCTCCTTCGGTTCACCGAGGCTTAAGCCCCCGATGGCATAGCCGGCAAAACCAAGCGAGGTTAAATGCTCGGCAGAGCGGCGCCTCAGCTCGAGGGAGGTGCCACCCTGCACGATGGCATACAGCGCCTGGTCGGTGCGCTGATGAGCCTGCTGGCAGCGGGCTGCCCATAGATGTGTTCGATTCATTGCCCGCCGCACCCGGCCAAAGGAAGCATCGCCGGGAGGACACTCGTCCAGCACCATAATTATGTCGGCACCAAGAGCCTCCTGAAACTGGATGGCCGTTTCCGGGGTGATGAAGTGCTGGCTGCCATCAATATGAGAGCGGAAGGCTACCCCCTCATCGGTTACCTTGCTTAGAGGACTCAGGCTGAATATCTGATAGCCGCCGCTATCGGTCAGTATGGCGCCGTCCCAGGCCATAAAGCGGTGCAGGCCACCCATTTTTTCAACCTCAGGGATACCCGGCCTGAGGTAGAGGTGGTAGCTGTTTGCCAGCAGCATGGCTATACCGATATCCCTGAGGTCTTGAGGAGTCAGCGTCCTGACAGTAGCCTGGCTGCCCACCGGCAGGAACACCGGCGTCGGCACCTTGCCGTGGGCAGTCGCCAGCTCCCCGGCCCGGGCACTGCTATGACCGGAGCAGGTTGTCACCAAAGAGAAACGGTTATCATTTGCCATCGGCTTAAAACAGCCAGACATCGAGGCACATCGTCAGGAATATCAGGCCGAGGTAGGGAAAGCTGGACAGTTTGTATAGCCGCCAAGCGTCAGCGGAGTCGCTGGAAGCCATCAGCCGCCCGGTGGCAGCGATCATGATAACGCCCAGCAGGTTGGCCACCCCCAGATAGAGCCAGCCGAAATCAGCAACAAAATAGAGGGCAATGGAGGCGATATAGAGCACCAGGGCGAAGAGCAGCAGAACGGTGACCGCCTTTTTCACGGTTACATTCATCGGGAAGAAATCTAGGTCAGCGCCGAGATAGTCCTCCCGGTGGGAGACCATGACACTCCACACATGGAGCGGCAGCCAGACGATGATAAGCAGGCAGAGCAGCGCTATATCCCAGCCAAAAGCCGGGTTGATGGCAAACCAGCCCATCAGCACCGGGGCACAGCCGGCGATGGCCCCTTGGGGGAAGACGCAGGTCAATCTCTTGCGCCAGGTGGCGGCGGTCAAAGTGCCGACCAGGTCGGCGGCAAAGGCAAAGGGGTGCAGCCACCAGGCCAGCCCAAGGCCGATGACAGTCAGACCTATGATTAGCGGCAGCACCTTCTGCGGCGGGTAGATACGGCCCGAGGGCAGAGCCCGCTGCCGGGTGCGCTTCATCCGGGCATCAAAATCGCGGTCCAGGTAGTTGGTCAACCCGTTGGCACCGGCACTGGCTATCAGAATGGTGGCTGCCGCCAGCAGCAATGTATCCAGTGGCGGCCGCCCGCCACTGGCGATAACCACGGCAGAAGCCCCGATGAAGGTCAGCAGGGCCGTCTCCCTCGGCTTTAAGACGTCAATGTAGTTTCTAATGGTGCCGAGTTTCACCCGTCTCTCCTGTTACCCAGCAGCAGACTGCCTGGCTATCCACCGGGCTTCTCATCCAGAAAACCCTGTAAAATGACAGCGGCGGCGATGGCATCGTCCCGCCTGGACCTTTTGGATTTCTTGGCCCCGGCCTCCCGCATCAGTCGCCTGGCGGAAACGGTGGTCAGCCGCTCGTCACGGAATTCTACGGGGGGCTGGATATGGCCGGACAGCTTACCGGTGAAGTCCTTGACCTTCTCCGCCTGCCGGCCGAGGCTGCCGTCCATGGAACGGGGCAAACCGACGATGACACGGCCAACACCATGCTCATCAATGAGATTGTTTATTGCCTTAAGATCGGTTAAGTCTTCACTCCGCCGGAGTATGGTGAGCGGGCTGGCCAGTATGCCCGAGGGGTCGCTGAGGGCCACCCCGATCCACCTGTCACCGATATCAAGCCCCATATAGCGCGTTGATGGCACGTCACCCACTTCTATATCAAGTCCTTGACCCGCCGGATGGCCTCATCCAGCTTACTTTTATCCTTGCCACCACCCTGAGCCAGGGTAGCCTTGCCACCCCCACTGCCACCGGTGATACCGGCTACCTTCTTGATAATCTCCCCGGCGTGGTAGCCCTTTTTCACCAGCTGGGGAGATACCTCAGCCACAAAGAACGGCTTATCCTGATATAACGTGCCCAGAACCACTATACCGCTCTTATACTTCTCCCGCAGGGTGTCGGCAATCTCTCTCATCAGCTCTGGCTCATGGGAGCTAGTTATAGCTATATTGACCGGGACTCCTTTAATGTTAACCACGTTATCCTTGAGGGACTCGGCTTCCTTCCCGGCCAGATCCCGTTCCAGTACCCGGGTACGCCTGCGTTCTTCCTCAAGTACAACTTCAGCTGCAGCAAGCTGCTTATTCTGGTAATCAATCCTCTGCTTCACCATTTCCTCTGCCCCACGACCGGTAACGGCTTCGATGCGGCGCAACCCGCCGCCGATACCGGATTCGGCCACCAGCTGGAAGAAGCCTATCTCTCCGGTGGCGGCCACGTGGGTACCGCCGCACAGCTCGACGCTTATCGGGGGCTTACCAATCTTGAGCACCCGGACGGCATCGCCGTATTTTTCATCAAACAGGGCGATAGCACCCTCGGCCACCGCCTGCTGGTAAGGCACGACATCATCATAAACCGGCAGGTTGCGGCGGACTTCCTCGTTGACCAGACGCCCGACCTCATTCTTTTCCTCATCGGTCATGGCCATCAGGTGAGAAAAGTCGAAGCGGAGCCTGTCCGGGGCCACCAGTGAGCCGCGCTGCTGGACATGCTCACC
Source organism: Dehalococcoidia bacterium (assembly GCA_030643515.1). Classification (GTDB taxonomy): domain Bacteria; phylum Chloroflexota; class Dehalococcoidia; order Dehalococcoidales; family DAOWLH01; genus DAOWLH01. The sequence continues at coordinate 3,800 of DAOWLH010000060.1, forward strand.
CAGAACCCGGCGTAGGGCGAACTGGAGCAGGTGGGTGGCGGTGTGGTTTCTGGCAATATCCAGCCGTCTTTCGCCATCAACCTCGGCGGTAACCTCATCGTCAACCGATAGACTCCCCCGGTCAATTCGCCCCCGGTGACCGACCGTCCCCGGAGCAATAGAATCCGTAGCGGTAACGGTGAAGCTACCAGAAGCGCCGCTTATCAGGCCGGTATCACCCACCTGGCCGCCCATTTCGGCATAAAACGGTGTGCTCGCCATAACCAGGGTGGTCTCCTGGCCCTCACCGGCGGACTCAACGGGCCGGTCTCCAACCAGTATTTTCTGGATAGACGTCTTCTGTTTTAATTCGCTATAGCCGACAAACTCAGTCTTGCCGAGTTCAAGCCCTTCAGGAACAACCACCTTTTTTGCCAGCTCAAATTTGTGGCTGGCTCTGGCTCTGGCTCGCTGCTTCTCCATTTCCTTCTCAAAGCCTTCCTCGTCCACGGAGAAACCGCGGTCTTGGGCAATCTCCCGGGTGAGCTCAACGGGGAAGCCGTAGGTATCGTATAGCTTGAAGGCCTGTTTGCCGGTTATCCTGTTCCTCACCTGACCTGACGTCCGGCCGAGGATGTCGCCCAGGAGCTCCAGGCCTGTACTCAGGGTTTCTTCAAACCTGGCCTCCTCGGCATTGACCACCTTGAGTATAAAGTCCCGGCGGCCGGCCAGTTCCGGGTAGACGTGGCCCATCTTATCAATGGTCACCTCCGCCATGCGAACGAGAAAGTCCTTCTCCAGCCCCAGCCGGCGGCCAAAGAGTGCGGCGCGGCGTAACAGCCGCCGGAGCACGTAGCCCCGCCCCTCGTTGGAGGGCAGCACGCCGTCGGCGATGAGGAAGGTAATCCCCCGTCCGTGCTCGGTCACCACCCGCATACAGTTATCGTCACCGTCATCTATCCCGTATGTCTTCCCCGAAAGCCGGGATGCCAGCTCAATCATGGGGGCGAACAGGTCGGTCAGATAAACGGAGGGCTGGCCCTGCACCACGGCGGTAGCCCTCTCCAGGCCCATACCGGTATCAACACTCGGTTTGGGCAGCAGGTTGCGGTTGCCGGCGCTATCCTGGTTATACTGCACGAAGACCAGGTTCCACAGCTCAGAGAAGCGGCCACAGTCGCAGTTAGGAGCGCAGGAAGGCCGGCCGCAGCCGAACTGGGGGCCGAAGTCGTAGTGTATCTCGCTGGAGGGGCCGCAGGGACCGGAATCGCCGGCCGGCCCCCAGAAGTTATCCTTCTCGCCAAATCTGAGTATTCTGTCCTCGGAAATACCCTGCTCCCGCCAGATTTTAAAGGCCTCATCGTCGTCAAGAAAAATGGTTATCCACAGCCGCTCCCGGGGCAGGCCTAGGCGCTGGAGAAGGAACTCCAGGGCCAGGCTGACGGCTCCCTCCTTGAAGTAGTCGCCAACGCTGAAGTTGCCCAGCATCTCGAAAAAGGTGAGGTGGCTGGCATCACCCACCGATTCGATATCGGTGGTGCGGAAGCATTTCTGGGACGAGGCCAGGCGGGGGCCGGGCGGAACTTCCTGCCCCATAAAGTAGGGTTTGAACGGCACCATGCCGGCGCTGGTGAGCAGCAAAGTGGGATCGCCGTGAGGAATCAGAGAAGAACTGGGGACAATTATATGCCCCTTTTCCTCGAAAAAACCCAAAAAGGCCTGCCGAATCTCGTCACCGGTCAATATACTATCCACCCAACCAAAGGAAATTACATACGATTTTAGTGTAACCGGTAATAGCTGTCAATTAACTGTCGGGCTGTTCTTTGCCCTCTCCGGCTTTTAAGAGGGCATACCTCACCAGGAATGGGGAAAAGATTTCGTTTATGATAACCGTGGCCAGAACGACATTGAAGATTATATCGCCCAGTTCAGGGAAGGCGCGCTGGGCGAGAAGGGCCAGACCGAGGGTGACCGCCGCCTTGGGCATCAGGGCAAAGCCGAGGTATTTTTTGACAGGCTCAGGGGCACCGGCAATACTAGCCCCCGCCCGGGCGCCCAGATACTTGCCACCCAGCCTGCCCACCAGAACCAGAACCGCCAGCAGGCCAACGGTCTGCATAACAGCCAATTCAAAGTGCAGCCCGGCCAGCACGAAGAAAATGGCGAAGACGACATCCTCAATACCCTCAATGGCCAGGAACATGTCCCTTCTCGGTGTTCTGTTGACCACGACGGCACCGATTACCAGGTTGGCCATGACCGCCGACCAGCCCAGGAGCTCGATGACACCGGTGCACATCAGGATAGTACCCAGAACCAGCACCAGCATAAGAGCGCGATTCTTTACCTGCCGGGCAGCAAAGGTCAGGGCAAAGCCGAAAACAGCGCCAACGGCTATTGACCCGGCTATCTGCAACAGTGGAAGCAGCAGGGTCTGATAGAAAGAGAAGGCCTGGCTGACATCAACCAGGGGCAGGGCTATACCCAGGGCAACCGAAAAAAGAACGACGGCGATGGCATCGTCAAAGGCGACTACCGAAAGCAGGGTGGTGGTAAAGGGACCACTCGCCCTGAATTCGTGAACCTCAGCCATGACCGCCGCCGGGGCGGTGGCACTGGCCATCGCCGCTATAACAAGGGCCATAGGCAGATAGACAGTGAGCATGGTCGCCCCGGATATATTCAAGAACAGGGGAGCAAGAAAGGTTATCACCAGAATTGAGAGTATGAAGGCGGCGGCGCCCTGAAAGGTGCCTATCAGGAAGATGCTCTTTTCTATCCGACGAATGGCCCCCAGGTGAAGCCGCCCGCCGATGGAATAGGCGATTATTCCCAGGGCGATGGTAGTGAAGACATCAAGGTCTTCTACTGTAGTGTGAGAAATAACATTAAACAGCGACGGGCTGAGCAGAACACCGACGATAACATAGCCGGAAACCCTTGGGAATTTAAGCCTTCTGGCCAGCGCGCCGCCGAGGAAGCCAGCGGTTATTATTATTCCTAAATCCAGTATGAAGTTCATCGCTAAATCTGGAGCAGACGCTCCATATACTGCCGCAGCGCCCGGCCAAGCTCGGGGTTCTTCAGGGCGAAGGACAGTTGCGCCTCCAGCCAGCCCTGCGGTGTGCCGGTATCGTAGCGAACCCCTTCAAACTCAAGGGCATATATATCCTGTTTTGCCAGTAGAAGTCCGAGGGCATCAGTGAGCTGAACTTCCCCTCCCGTGCCCGGTGATGTCGCCGCTATGGCGTCAAATACTGCCGGCATCAGGATATAGCGGCCGACAACGCCCAGCCGGGAGGCTGCTTCCCTTGGCTCCGGCTTTTCCACCAGGCCCAGCACCTGATACAGATGGTGGGAAACCTCTCTCGGATTAATGATGCCATACTTGCCCGTTTCTTCCTGGCTGATGCGCTCTACTGCCATGATGTTTGTCTGGTAGCGGTCAAAGACATCCATCATCTGCCCCAGCACCGGCACCCGGCTATCGATAATATCATCGGGGAGGAGGAGGGCAAAAGGCTCTCCACCGACGGCATCGCAGGCTGTTAGTACGGCATGGCCCAGCCCCAGCGGCTCCTCCTGGATGACATAACGAATGTCCGCCAGCCGGCCAAGCCGCTGGACTTCACCAAGCAGTTCGACTTTGCCCTTTTCTTTTAGAAAAGACTCGAGCTCAGGTGACGGAGAGAAGTAGCCGGCCAGTGATTGCTTGCCCGGCGCAGTCACTATAACCACCCGCCCGATGCCGGATTCAACCACCTCTTCCACGGCGTACTGTATCAACGGCTTGTTTACCAGCGGCAGCATCTCTTTAGGAATAGACCTGGTAACCGGCAGAAACCTAGTGCCCCGGCCGGCGGCGACAATCACCGCCCTGTCAATTTTCATCCGGCTGCCTGCCCATTTTTTGCTCCCGGGCAAAGATGGCGGCGCCAAACAGGCCGACATCATCGCCAAGCTCGGCGGTTACAATCCTGACTGCCTGAGCCGATATTGCGAAAGCCTTCTCCCCCACCAGCCGTCTTACCGGGTCCAGAAGAAAGTCCCCCATCTTGGAGACGCCACCGCCAAAAACGATAATGTCGGGATTAAAAATATTGACCACGTTGACCATACCTATACCCAGGTACTTAGCCGCCCGGGCGACCACTTCAACAGCCAGGTGGTCGCCATCCAGAGCCGCCTGCGACACCTCTCTGGCAGTGATGGCGTCTACATTTCCGGCTACAAGATCAGTAAGTACCGAGTTTTGGCCATCACGCAAACGCTTTTTGGCCTCACGGGCGATGGCGGTACCGGAAGCCAGCACCTCCAGGCAGCCGGAGAGGCCGCAATAGCACTCAGGACCACCAGTATCAATGGCCATATGACCTATCTCCCCGGCAGCGCCGCTGCTGCCCAGGTAAAGCTGGCCGCCTATGACAATACCACCACCGATGCCGGTGCTCACCGTAATGTAGATAAGGTTATCCGTCCCCCGGCCGGCTCCCAGGCGGTGTTCCGCCAGGGCGGCGGCGCTGGCATCGTTGACAAGATATGTATCCAGACCGAACCGCTCGGCCAGCTGGTCCCGAAGCGGTATATTACGCCAGCCGGGAAGATTGGGCGACACGGTGACAATTCCCTTTACGGAATCAATAGCGCCGGCGGCGGCGATGCTGATGCTGTCCGGTTGGGATGGGCTAGGACTGCTCTCTTTAAGCAGGCTCTCCACCGCCTCAAATATGCGCCCGATGACCGTCTCCACCCCCCCATCAGCCCGGGTGAGGCGGTAATCCCTGGCCAGCACCTCACTGCCGGCGTCAATAACAGCAGAAGCTATTTTGGTGCCGCCCAGGTCTATGGCCAGAACCGGCCGCCCTGATTCTCTGTCCGTCCTCATGGTAAGCCCCCCACTCGTAATCCGGCAGTCGGCCAGATTATAGCTTCAACCTGCGGGGCACGCAAGGCAATAGCCAACGGTCTCATCGGCTAACGACACAGATCAGCAACCAGGATATTTAAAGCAAGCTCTGGCTCATAGCGACCCGTCTTAATAGCCAGGTCGGTCTCCAGGAGCTTGTGATAGAACTGATTCAGC
>DAOWLH010000031.1 GCA_030643515.1 Dehalococcoidia bacterium
AGTGAGCTGGTACGCAAGGCACTGGGCGACCATGTCTTTAACGCCTTTATTGAGAACAAGGAGATAGAGTGGGGTCAGTACCGGGCTCAGGTGACTGACTATGAGCTTAACAAGTATCTGCCGATACTGTAGGCTCATCGGCACCACGTTTTCTATAGATGGCAATGGGTAGCGTGCACCGGTTGCGGGTTGCTATAGCCCAGATAAACGCCACAGTGGGCGATTTTGACGGCAACCTTAAAAAGATTATTAAGGCCATAGAGCAGGCACGGTCACTGGGGGCTGACCTGGTGACTTTCCCGGAGCTTGCTCTCTGTGGCTATCCACCTGAAGATTTGATACTTAAACCGCAGTTTGTCGGTGATAACCGGAAATATCTGGAGCGGGTGGTCACTGCCTCCTCAGGGCTCTCGGTTATCGTTGGCTTCATTGATGCCGGCGACGGCCCCTATAATGCCGCCGCCATTATCCACGATGGTAAGCTTGCTGATATTTATCACAAAATATGTCTGCCCAACTACGGGGTCTTTGATGAGAACCGTTATTTCCACCCTGGCAAAGGCTGCCCGGTGTATGTTATTGCCGGTGTTGGTGTTGGTGTCAGTATCTGCGAGGATATCTGGCATGAAGACGGGCCGGTGTCTGCCCAGGCCCACTTCGGGGCTGGTGTTATCGTCAATATCAGTGCCTCGCCCTATCACTACGGCAAAGCGGAGTATCGAAAAAAGACTCTTGCCCGGCGTGCCCGGGACAATAGGGTCATCATTGTTTACAACAATCTGGTCGGCGGCCAGGACGAACTGGTCTTTGACGGCAATAGCCTGGTGCTAGATGAAAAAGGCCGGCTACTGGCCCAGGGCTGGCAGTTTGCCGAAGACCTGGTGCTGGTTGATCTGGATGTTGAGCCGGTGGCTACCACTGGCCGCAATACTACCACTGGAGACCAGGAACAATGGCCGACCACAGGGGTAGTTGTTTCTGAGTCACCGTCCTCAAAGCCTAAACCGACGCTACCCAGGCGGCAGCCTTATGGAAGCTATGAACTTGCTGCTGAAATCTATCATGCCCTGGTGCTGGGCACCGGCGACTATGTCCGCAAGAATGGTTTCGGTAAAGTAGTCGTTGGCCTCTCCGGGGGCGTTGATTCCAGCCTGGTAGCCACCATAGCCGTCGATGCTCTCGGGGCGGAGAATGTGGTGGCAGTGGCCATGCCTTCACGGTATTCCTCGCCGGGAAGCCTCTCGGATGCCGGGCTTCTGGCTCAAAACCTGGGCATTAGTCTGATGAATATCCCCATAGAGAGGGTTTTCCGGGCCTACCTTGATTCGCTGGCCGAACCCTTTAGTGGAACCGAATCAGGCACCGCCGAAGAAAACATCCAGGCGCGCATTCGGGGCAACCTGCTGATGGCGCTGTCCAACAAGTTTGGCTGGCTGGTGCTGGCCACGGGCAATAAGAGCGAGATGGCCACCGGATATACCACTCTCTACGGTGATATGGCCGGGGGCTTTTCTGTAATCAAGGACGTGCCCAAGACGATGGTCTATAAACTGGCCCGCTATCGCAATTCGGTGGCCGATACGGAGTTGATTCCACCCTCCGTGCTTGCCAAGACCCCTTCGGCAGAGCTCGGCCCGGACCAGAAGGATACGGATACGCTCCCTCCCTATGAACTGCTGGATTCGGTTTTGACCGCCTATGTTGAAGAAGACAAGAGCGTTGAGCAAATCATCAGGCAGGGCGTTGCCCCGGAGGTGGTCAGAAAGGTTGCCCGGCTGGTCGATGCCAGCGAGTACAAACGCCGCCAGGCGCCGCCAGGGGTCAAGATAACCACCAAGGCTTTCGGCCGGGATCGGAGGCTGCCTATCACCAATAAGTTCAGGGGATAGGACACCATCGCCGGTGGCTGGCCGGAGTTTTGCCTTCATCTCTTCGCTTGCCGTCACGGCTCAAAAAACCGGCCGATTGCTAACTGGAGTAGGGTCGGCTAGACTATTAGGTAGGCTGGTTGATTGGCAGGAGGTAGAAGATGACCGGTGGTGCCCTGGACATATATCGCGAAAACCTCAAGGCATTGTTGCGCCAGAGCTATTCCGAGATTGTTGCCGAACACGCTGTCGAGCCGAGAAACATGTGCGATATGGGGGGGCATAATGGCTTCGGTATAGCTACCAGTGACAACGGCGAAATGATGGCTATCTGGATTAAGATAGAAAAGGGCGTTGTTACTGCTGCCTCTTTTACCTCGGACGGTGAAGCCCCGGCTGTTGCCGCCGGTAGTATAGTTACCGAGCTGGTCAAGGATATGGCCGTTGCTCAAGCCGGGAATCTTGGCCAGCAGGAAGTCCTCGATGCCCTGGGCGGCCTGCCCGAAGACGGCCGTTATGGCGCTTCTCTGGCCGTAGAAGCGCTGAAGCTGGCCCTGGATGATTATTCTAATTAAGGCTCAGGTCGGCGGTTACGGGCACCATATCCGCCGATAGTTTTTGACACTTTTTACAGCCGGTGCCTTTCATTGACAGCCCAATCGGCTCCTCATGGTTGCCTTATTAATGGAAACAATAGCCGGCAGCGGGCAGCCGATGGCCGAAAATGAAGTAGGGCGGGGCGGCAGTGGTTTAGGGAGCAGGTGGCTCCTTTTTGCCGTCCGCCTCCTTTGCGGGGGAAGGGGTGGTGTCGCTGGCAGGGTTGACGTCAATCCTTTCCGCAGAAAAAGGCGAGAAGCCCTTATGAACCTTGCCGCTGTCTTCGGTTATATCTAAACCGGCGCCGCATTTTGGGCAGGTTTGATACCTGGGGTTGAGCAACGCCCAGCCGCAGCGATAGGTGCCGCACCGTGAACACTTCCCCTCCAGCATATTGTGCTTATTATAAGAGGATAGCTCATAGATGGGTCAAGCCCGTTTTGGGGTAATCGGAGGGCCGGGCTACAACTGTAAACTACTGCCATCGCTCTTTTCCTCCCTATTTTAGCCAATCCCTGTATTAATAGCGCCCGTTAAGACTATCGGGTAGACGTTTTATGTTCCCGTACGGACTGAATCCCGGGCTACAACCGGGAAGCGGACTTTCCGGGGCAAAAGGAATTTGCTGTTGAAGCAAAGAAAAGAGCTATCTTGCTGATTTCGTGTCCTGTGTTTTAAGCTTCCGGCCGACCCGAAAAGCAGTGGCGATGGTCTCTCCGAAAGCCTGGTACTGGTTGTCTGGGCCTTCGGAGTAGAGGATGGGCTTGATCTTGCTAGTATCCGGCTTACCGTTGGTGAGGCAATTCTCGGTGATGTGGCTTTCCTCAATCCTGCCGATTATCAGGGCGTGGCTGCCCAGGTTCAGGATGTGTACCACGCTACACTCCAGGTTTAGCGGGCATTGCTCAATCATAGGGGCGTTGCCCAGTTTGCCATAGAAGACCTTGAAGCGGCAGACGGCCACTTTATCGCTACTTCTCCCGGAGACGATGCCACAATAGTCTGTTTCAGTTGTCATATCGCTGGAAGGTATGTTGACGGAGAAAGTGCCGGTCTGCTTTATGCCTTTATAGCTATAGCGGTTCTGGTGTAAGGCGACTGAAATCATTGGCGGCCGACCGCAGGCGATGCCACCCCAGGCGACAGTTATAAAATTCGGCTTGCTGTCCACCTCGGCACCGACCAAAAATGCCGGCATTGGATAAACAAGCGTTCCCGGCCCCATGGTTACTTTGGTCACGGCCTCCTCCTCATGAGGTGAAAATATCACCCTGGATTATAGTCTTTTTAGGGCAGGGCTGCAACGAAAGCTCTGGGGGGCTGTCCCTGTTTCAGGGCGTGCTCTCTCTTGGGTAGGCGGTCCGGACTCAAAGTTACTGAGTATCGCCGGTTAGCTGCCGCCATCTCTCTTCACCGATGCACTGGCGGGCGGAAGCGCACCACTCTATACATGACGGGGTTTTCTCACGGTAAACATATTGACCGCACTTACGGCATCTGATCTTGAGTTCGTCAGAGAACATCTCGACCATAGCACCGCAATTGGGGCATTTGTACAGCGCTGAGCGCAGGTTTCTGCTATCCTGTCCGGGGCATCGGCTGTTCACAATATCACCTTGTTAGTCTGACCCTGCCATATTAGCCTGTAATGGACAGGGTTTCTATGACCTAAATCACGTCCGGGATGATTATAGCAGTAAAATCCTTGTATTAGTACGTGGGATAATGCATGGCTGACGCATCATTGGCCTCACTGCCAGGTAAGCAGGCAACCATCATTTTGCCGTGATTCATACTCGTGGTACACTGTGACGCAGTACCATTCATGGCGGACAAGATGTCACTACCTGAGATATTGGACAGGAAACCGGGCCGGTGGGGGCAGTGGCGGATTTGGCTGGGTTTGCTGGTGCTGGTGGCAGCCGCTTTTGTTTTTATAGCCCTTAACCCCAGCCTCCCCCGTCTGGCTATATTCTGGATATTCGGCCTGGCCTTCGGCTATGCATTGCAGCGCAGCCAGCTCTGCTTTGTCTCCGGTTTCAGCAATTTTTATCTCTTCCGGCACGGGCAGATATTGAAAGCCATCCTGGGGGGTATGGCCTTAGCCACTATTGGTTTTGCCCTGATAATGTACCAGATGGTGCCTGACCCCGGCACCGGTGAGATACCGATAAACGCCCACGCCTCTCCATTTGGCTGGCACCTTGTCCTGGCGGGCGTGATGTTCGGCCTGGGGATGGTGCTCGCCGGTAACTGTATGGTGGGTACGCTGTACCGCATTGGAGAAGGGGCAGTCTCCGCATTGGTTGCCCTGCTGGGTATAATGATTGGCTTGGGCTTCCTGTTGCATAGCTGGGGCTGGTGGTGGCCCAACTATATATCGCAACTGCCACGGGTCTGGCTGCCACAGTCTCTGGGCTGACGGGGACCGGTCCTTCTTGGTCTGGCCGTTTTGGGGCTGGCTTAACTGTTGGTGCATCGGA
>DAOWLH010000050.1 GCA_030643515.1 Dehalococcoidia bacterium
AAGCGCTCCTTTCTGGAGAACATGACCGCCCAGTTCAGCCAGGGCTTCCCCGGACTTGTGACCGGCGACAACCGCATCTTTGTTGACCGCTCCCGGGACTGGGATGAGCCCCTGGAGGAACTCTATACCGCCTATCTGGACAGCAACGTTAACAAATACCCCGTAAGTGCCGATTACGCTGCCGGTCTTTATTGTTTGATAGCCCAGCCCGGGCTGCACCCGAAGGCAGTCAAGGGACAGATTACCGGGCCGATTAGCTGGGGACTGGGTGTTGCCGATGACGGCGGCCGGGCCGTGCTCTACGACGAAATGCTGTCCGATGCCGCCGCCAAGCTGCTGCGGCTCAAAGCCGGCTGGCAGAAAAGGGAGCTTAAGAAAATCTCCAAAAAGGTTATCATTTTTGTTGACGAGCCAGCCATGTCCTCCTACGGCTCGGCCTTCTTCTCATTAGGGAAGGAGAAGGTCACCAGCCTGCTGGAGGAGGTGCTGGGCGGTATCAACGGCATCAAGGGAATCCACTGCTGCGGTAATACCGACTGGTCGCTAATCCTCGGTACCACCACCGATATCCTCAGCTTCGACACCTACAACTACGCCCGGTCCCTGACCCTTTACCCGGACGAGGTAAAGGGATTGCTTGATAGAGACGGGGCTATCGCCTGGGGCATCGTGCCCAATGCAGAGGACAAGCTGGCCGGAGAAACGGTTTCCAGCCTGAAAGACCGCCTGGAGGAGGCTATGGCGCCCTTTACCAGAAAAGGAATTCCTTTCAGGCAGCTAATCGAACAGGGTCTGCTGACCCCGAGCTGCGGGCTGGCAGCCATGACCGAAGAGGCAGCCGCCAGAGCGCTGGAGATGCTGGTCGAGCTATCAAATAAAATGAGAGGGCGATACACCTAGAGAGGGCAGCATGGAATGTGACCTTGAAGTCAATAAATCAGTCTGCAACTGCACCTACGAGCCCTGCACCCGAAAAGGCAAGTGTTGCCAGTGCATCGCCTACCACCTGCGGTTTGAGGAGCTGCCCGCCTGCTGTTTCCCGTCAGAAGTAGAGAGGACCTATGACCGCTCCTTTACACGATTCGCCAGAATGCACAGCAACCGCCAACCAGCAGGTTAGACTACGATTCCCTGAGCTACATAAACAAAACTAAAGGAGATATTTATGCCACCATCAGAAGAGAATGAAGCAGGTCAGCTATTCCAGGCCGTCTTTAACCAGGTCAGCCAACGCATCACCCAGTTCAACGCCGATGAGAATAAACTCGTCTTCTACAACTCTGTGCTGGCCGGCGGTACTGTTATGGCCGGTTCGGTAGTTACCAACTGCCAGGGGATAAACAAGCTCTGGGCAGGCGGTGATGAGGCAAAAGCCATGGCTCTCGCCAAGCTGTTCACCAGCTTCATGCTCTTTCAATGCCTCCGCTGGATTGAAGGAAAAGCGGATAACCCGCAAGAGCAAACCAGCAAATACCCTCCGGTGCTCCTCGACATTCTATCCTTCTTTGGTGAAACCTCGGAAGAAGAAATCGAAGACCTGTCCAATATCAATATCCAGTTCCGCTACGAAGTTAGACAAACCCACATGACCCACCTGGCCATCCTTCTTCTAGCCAGGGCCTGCCAGGCCTGCAACCACCAGTGCATCGACTGGAGCAAGGTGTCCTACCCGGTCAAGTCGATGCAGCCACTGACGCAATCGGGTGCCATTGTCGACTCTGCTCCCATAAGCGGCGTCAATGACATTCGCGCCTTCCGGGCAAGCCACGCCGCCGGTATTCAAGCCATGACTAAATACTACGAAGATAGAAGTAAAGCTGATGACCGGTTTACCCAAAATAATTAGCGCTCTGCTCAAGCCAGAAGCCTATCCGGAAGCAACAGACCAGGTGGAGCTGGTGCAGACCCAGATGTCCTTTGTCTTCCTTGCCGATAAATACGTCTATAAGGTTAAAAAACCGGTGAACCTGGGCTACCTGGACTATACCACCCTGGAAAGTCGCCGTTTTTATTGCCACCGGGAGGTCGAGCTCAACCAAAGGCTGTGCCCCGATATTTATCATGGCGTGGCAGCCATAACCAGGCATGGGGATAGCTACCGCCTCGGGGGTCAGGGCAGGCCCATTGAGTATGCGGTAAAAATGAGCCGCCTGCCCCAAGATAAGATGATGGATGTGCTGCTTCGGGAAAATCAGGTATCAACCGAAATGATAGGCCTGCTGGCGGAGAAGCTGGCCGATTTCCACCGGCAGGCGGAGACCAGCCCGGAGATAAGTGCCTTTGGCAGGCTGGCCGTCATCCGCCAGAACACCGAGGAGAACTTCAGCCAGACCGAGCAATACATCGGCAAGGCCATTTCCCGCCTCCAGCACCGGCGGATTAGAGACTACATGCGGAATTTCATCGAGGACAATGCCGCCCTGTTCGAGGAACGGGTGGCTGGCGGACGGATAAGAGACTGCCACGGCGACCTGCACACGGCCCATGTCTGCTTTAAGGACGGCATCTGTATCTACGACTGCATCGAGTTTAACGACCGCTTCAGGTACGGCGATGTCGCCTCAGAGGTTGCTTTCCTGGTTATGGACCTGGATCACCACGGGCGGGCCGACCTGGGACGCAGCTTCGTCAACGCCTACAGGAAGCTTAGCCAGG
>DAOWLH010000006.1 GCA_030643515.1 Dehalococcoidia bacterium
CTCCCAACTGCTCAACAACAATATTTCTCAGCCTCTCGTAGATAGTTGCCACTTTTACCTCCCTTGATGCTATCTGGTTACCAGGGTACTAACTGAGCTTAACACCCCGTTGACAAATCTTGCCGAGTTGTCGCTGCCAAATCTCTTTGCCAGCTCAACAGCCTCGTTGATGGCTACCTTGACTGGCACTCTATTATCAATTAAAAGCTCAAATATTGCAAGTCTTAATATATTTCGGTCAACTATCGGTATCTGGTTAACAGGCCAGGCCGGAGCAAAGCACTTGATGTGTTCGTCAAGTTCTTGCCGGTGTCGGATAACACCAGCCGCCATCTCTCTGACAAAGGCGTTATTCTCCTCCGATAATCCACTATCAGCCAGCTGCTGGCTGACCACCTCTTGGCAGTCATGTCCCGAAGAGTCAATCTCGTAGAGTACCTGTAGAATGGTTGCCCTTGCTTTCCGCCGTGCCCCTACCATAGTGCCACCCTGTGTTACCATTATAGCTTTCTTGCCAAGTCCAGCAGGACTTTAAGCCTACATGGCGATGCCGCCATCAACTGTCAGCACCTGCCCGGTGATATAGCCGGCGTCTTCAGAGGCGAGGAAGGCTACCGCTGCGGCGACATCATCTGGTGAGCCAAGACGACCGAGCGGGATGCGGGACAGTAGCTCCTGGCGCTGGTTCTCGGCCAGGCGCTGAGTCATCTCGGTATCAATAAAGCCGGGGGCGATGGCGTTAACCGTGATACCCCGGGAGGCTACTTCTTTGGCCACCGCCCGGGTAAAGCCGATAATGCCTGCCTTAGCCGCGGCATAGTTGGCCTGGCCCGGATTACCCACCAGGCCGACTATGCTGGAAATACTTATAATACGGCCCCAGCGCTGTTTGACCATGTGTCTCAATACCGCCCGGGTGCACAGGAAGACACTTCTAAGGTCAACCGCCAGCACCTTGTCCCAGTCTTCGTCCGACATCCTCATCACCAGCTGGTCGCGGGCAATACCGGCGTTATTTATCAGGATATCTACTTTGCCGAAGGCAACGGTGGTTTTTTCCATCAGACCGGCGACATCGGTGGGGGAAGCGACGTCGGCGATGACCGCCAGACTTTGCCCGCCAGTAGCCCCTATTTCTTGCGCCACTTCCTGGCAGGCCTCATTAATATCATTTACCACTACCGCCGCCCCGGCGTCGGCCAGTTTCAGGGCAAGCGCCCGGCCGATACCGCGGCCGGCGCCGGTAACTATGGCTACTCTACCGGATAGCTTCACGGGTCACCCCTGGCCCCAACCTGGCTCTTTATTGATGGGACATCGCTGATATTTACCGTATTAACGTTTTTGTATATTCGCTTGATGAGACTGCCGAGCACCTTGCCCGGGCCGATTTCAATAAAAGTGGATACGCCGTTGTTTATCATATACTCTACAGAGCGTTGCCACAGGACGCCGTGGCATAGCTGTCGTAATAGCTCCTCCTTGATTTCCTGAGCGGTGTTGATTTCCTGCGCAGTGGTATTGGCTATTATGGGCACCATCGTCTCGGCAAAGTCGATGCTGGCCATTATCAGGGACAGGCCATCAACAGCCGGCTGCATCAACGGCGTGTGGAAGGCGCCGCTTACCGCCAGGGGAATGGTGCGATAGGCTCCCCTGGTCTTTGCCAGAGCGGTCGCCTGGGGAAGGTTATCCCTGGCGCCACTGATTACCAGCTGCCCCGGGCAGTTAATGTTGGCGATCCTGGTGCCTGTATGGTTGCAGACCTCGGTAAGGGTTGCCTCGTCAAGCCCGATTATAGCTACCATGCCGCCTGGATTTTGAAGCCCGGCCTGGTGCATTAGACGTCCTCGCTCCCGCGCCAGGTAGATGGCGGTGGCAAAGTCAACCGCCCCGGCAGCGGCCAGTGCCGTGTACTCGCCCAGGCTGTGGCCGGCGACGAAGGCCGGAGTGCCCTGTTCATTGGCGTCCGGCAATTCCTGCCATGCCGCCAGGCAGGCCAGGCTGATGGTTACTATCGCCGGCTGGGCGTTAATCGTCCGGCACAGTTCATCTTCGGGGCCGTGAAAGCACAGCCGGGATAGGGGAAAACCCAGGACCTCATCTGCCTGTCGGAAGACTGCCCTGGCGGAATCAAAGCTATCATAAAGGTCACGGCCCATGCCCACTCGCTGGGAGCCCTGCCCCGGGAAAATATAGGCTATCTTTTTCGGTTCCGCCACGGTAATTATTTCTCTAGCTGGCCTTCTTCTTAGGGGCCTTAATCTCGACCACCTCTCTGCCCGAATAAGTACCGCAGGTGGGGCAAACGTGATGCGGCAGCTTGGGGCTGTGGCACTGGGGACAGTTGGCCAACGCCGGAGGGTTTAAACCATCATGAGCCCGTCTCTTGTCACGGCGCGCCTTGGCTGTTTTTCTTTTTGGTAAAGCTCCCATAAATCACTCCGTTAGCTTATTTGCCGTTGGCGAACATTTCTGCAAGCCGGTGCAATCCTCACGGCAGAGCGGTTTCATCGGTAGTGTTGTCAGCCCGTACTGGCGGACCACCTCGGCGAGGTCAATCACCTGGTGTTCATCAACGGTGAAGGCATCGGCATCTTCAGGTGCAGGCAGCTGCCCGCTGGCAGTGTCGGTCGCCGGGTAGAACTCCTCTTTGATGTCTAGTGCCAGGGGGCAGCTGAAGGAATTCAGGCACCGGGCGCAGCTGACCTCGACCGAGGTATCAATAGTGCCCCTGACCAGGATGCCGCGGTTGGTTCGGGTTAGGCTGACCCTGCCCTGAGTCTGGCTGGTGTTGCCATCAATTTCAACCGTCCCACTCATCTGGTGGTCTTCCGTCGAGCCGATGGGCCCCTTGAGTAGCTGTGATACGTTTATCTGCAACATCACCGGTAACCGACCTTCATTATACTCACAAGCTTGTATTTAGTGCAAACCGGTCCCAGGGTGGAACATGAGTTATAACGAGACTATTCCAGACGTTCGATAATAGAACTCTAGAAGGTCTTCTTGCGCAGCTCTGAAGAGATGACATTTCTCAACACCTGGTTGGTGCCCTCATATATCTGGGTTATCTTGGCATCCCTCATCATCTTCTCAACCGGGTAATCGCGCATATAGCCGACACCGCCAAAAATCTGGATGGCATCGGTGGTTACCCTCATGGCAACGTCCGAGGGGAAGACCTTGGACATGGCCGACTCCATGCCGAAGTGCTTGTTTCCGCTGTCTATTGTTCTGGCGGTAGCATAGACCAGTGCTCTGGCGGCTTCAATGTCAGTGGCCATGTTAGCCAGCATGTGCCCCACCGCCTGGAAGGAGATGATAGGCTGTCCGAACTGAACGCGATTCTTGGCATAATCCACGGCTGCCTCCATGGCTCCCTGGGCCAGCCCCACCGCCTGGGCCCCGATTCCGGGACGGGAGCGGTCGAAGAGCTTCATGGCCATGGTAAAGCCTGCCCCCTCCCGGCCTATGAGATTTTCTTTGGGGATAAAACAGTCTTCGAAGACAAGCTCCCTGGTTGCCGATGTCCGGATGCCCAGTTTTTTCTCTTCCCGGCCGAAGGAGAACCCCGGCGTGTTCTTCTCCACAAGTAAGGCGCTGGCGCCGCGGATGCCCTTTTCTTTATCAGTCAGGGCGATGATGGTGTAGAGTTCAGCCTCACCGCCGTTGGTGATGAACTGCTTGTTGCCGTTAATCAGGTATCCCCCGTCCTTTCTGGTGGCGGTCGTCTTGATAGCGCCGGCATCGCTACCGGCGCTTTCCTCGGTTACGGCAAAGGCGGTAAGTTTCCGGCCGCGGGCGATATCGGGCAGGTGCTTTTGCTTCTGCTGGTCACTGCCGTAATCAATGAGGATGAAGCTACCCAGCGCATTAACAGCATAGCTTACGGCGACCCCGGCGCATGCCCGGCTCAGTTCCTCAGTGACCAGGCACATCTCAAAGCAGCCACCTCCCAGACCTCCGTATTCTTCGGGGACAAAGGCGCCCAGCAGGTCGGTATCGGCCAGGCTCTGCATGATATCGCGGGGGAACTCCTCTTTTTCATCAAGGGCAGCTCTCACCGGCAGTATCTTCTCTTCGGCGATGGTTCTGGCCATCCGTTTAACTTCCTTTTGCAGGTCATTCAGGAAATATTCCAAAGCAACCTCCTTTTTCCGTTCATGCCCTGTCTATTATAGGCAGAGACAGAGGTTGAGTTCAAGCTGGCGGCCGTATTGACATCAGCCCGGGGGCAAACTATAATCCAGTCACTTCACCCAGCTATTCCCATAAGGAGGTGAGTCCAATGTTGGCCAAGGCCTTTGTCCTGATAGAGACGGCGGTTGGTAAGACCAAGGAAGTGGTGGCTAACCTGAAGGAGATTAAAGGAGTTAGCTCAGTTGACACTGTCACCGGCCCTTACGATATAATCGCGGTAATAGAGGCCGAGAACCTGAATGACATCGGTGACATTATCACCAGCGAGATTCACTCTATCGACGGCATCTCGCGGACGGTAACCTGCCTGGCGGTGTAGATGTTACATCGTCTCTGGTGCCGACATCCCCATCAGGCGCAACGTCCGGGATAGCACTAGTTTTGCTGCCGCCACCAGCTTGAGACGGGCTTTGCTCAAGGGTTCGTTATCCCGGGAGACAACCCGGCACTGCTTATAAAAGCTATGGAATGCCGTGGCCAGGTCCTGAGCGTAGTGGGCTAGGTGGTGTGGTTCCAGGGTGTGCACTATCGTTTCTACGATTTCCGGAAGAAGCAGCATCCTGCGGACAAGGGCCAGTTCCGGCTCGCTGGTCAGCAGCGACGCATCGCCTCCCGTGGAGCTAAGGTTCCTCTCCTGGGCGAGGCGGAGAATGCTGGCAATGCGGGCGTGGGCGTACTGGACATAGTAAACCGGGTTGTCCTGAGATTCCTTCTTGGCCAGCTCCAGGTCGAAGTCCATCTGGCTGTCTGCCGAGCGGGACAGGAAAAAGAAACGGCAGGCATCGGCACCCACCTCGTCGACCACCTCACGCAGGGTGATGATGTCGCCGCTGCGCTTGGAAATGCGCACCATCTCTCCACCGCGTCTCAGGGTAACCATCTGGGAGATGATTATCTTGAGCTGCTCCGGGTTGGCGCCCAGGGCGCCAACCACTGCCTTCATCCGGGAGACATGCCCCTGATGGTCGGCTCCCCAGATATTAATTACCTGGTCAAACTTACGCTCCAGAAGCTTGTTGTAGTGGTAGGCGATGTCGGTGGCGAAGTAGGTGGCCGAGCCGTCACTACGAAGGACGACGTTGTCCTTGTCTTCCCCCAGGGCGGTGGAGACAAACCAGGTGGCTGACTC
>DAOWLH010000018.1 GCA_030643515.1 Dehalococcoidia bacterium
GAGACTGAGCGCTGACGAGATTCCCTTCGGCTACTGCACCGAGTTTCTAATCAAAGGGCAGGAGCTTGAGCCGAACAAGCTAATGAAAAGGCTTGTGAAAAAAGGGCAATCTCTGATTGTAGTCGGTGATGATACCACCGTCAGGGTACATATCCATACCCTGGACCCGGGTAATGTTATTCACCACGTTACCTCGCTTGGAACCATACACCACGTCAGCATCCGCAATATGGACGAGCAGCATCAGGACTTTCTGGAAATGCAGAAGGGTAAGGCACCGGTTGCCGATACCACCATCATAGCCGTAGCCTCCGGGGAAGGTATCAGCGATGTTTTTACCAGCCTGGGAGTAACCGCCATCGTCCCCGGCGGGCAGACAATGAATCCCAGTACCAAGGACCTGCTCCACAAGGTGGAGGAATCGGCTTCAGATAAAATCATCATCCTGCCCAACAACAAAAACATAGTGCTCACCGCACAACAGGTTCAATCCCTGACCAAGAAGAGCATCAGGGTGATACCATCCAAGACCATCCCCCAGGGGGTGGCGGCACTGCTGGCCTTTGACTATGAAGCCAATGCCGAGACCAATGCCAGTATTATGACCGAGGCACTGGCTGCGGTGAAGTCTATTGAAATCACCCGGGCGGTGCGCTCGGTCAAGCTGAACGGTCTGGATATCAAGAAAAAGCAGGCCATTGGCCTCCTGGATGGGTCTCTGGTGTCAGTGGGCAACACGACGGCTGATGTTCTCCGAGAGGTCCTAATCAAGACAGAACTGGATAAAGCTGAGGTGGTTACCATTTACTACGGGGCCGATACTCAGAAAAGTGAGGCCGGTGGGATAAGCGATGACATCTCTAAGAAGCACCCCGGCCTTCAGGTTGAAGTAGTAAATGGAGGCCAGCCGCACTATCACTACATCGTCTCCGTCGAATAAACAGGCAGCAAAGGAGGGCAGACAATGCCAGTCAAAATCGTCACCGACAGCACTTCCGATATAACCAGTGACCTGGCTCAGGAACTGGGTATCACCGTGGTCCCGCTTACGGTATCTTTCGGCCATGAGTCTTTTCTCGACCGGGTAGAGATAAGCACCGACGAATTCTACCGCAGGCTGGCCCAGGAGAACATCTTTCCTACCACAACGCAGCCATCACCGGCAGCTTTCGCCAAAGCCTACAACGAACTGGCCGAGGAAACCGATGAGATAGTGGTGGTTGTAATATCCAGTAAGCTCAGCGGTACCTATCAATCGGCGACCAATGCCAAGACCATGGTCAAGAAAAAGTGCCGCATTGAGATAATTGACTCCCAAATGGTGGTGATGGCCCTGGGACTGCTTGCCATTTCTGCCGCCGAAGCAGCCCGGCAAAGTGCAGGCCTTGATGAAATCGTCGACCATGTCAGGAAACGAATCCCAAAGCTACATCCGGCGATGGCTTTTGACACCCTCAAGTACCTGGCCAAGGGAGGCCGTATCGGTAAAGCACAGGGTCTTCTGGGCGCCATGTTATCAATAAGACCGATATTGACCGTAAAAGATGGTATTGTGGCCCCACTAACCCGGATGCGCTCCAAAACGGCAGTGATGGATTACCTGTATCACATGGTGACCACCACCCCCAACATCGAAGCACTGGCTGTGGAATACGCCACCACACCGGATGATGCCGATAGACTCGTTGAACGCATCGACAGCCATTTCCCCAAGGAGCGCGTTGTTCGAACGACCATCAGCCCGGTCATGGGAACATATACTGGGCCTAACGCGTTGGCGGTCACTATTTTGGAGTCCTAAGATTTGACCGGTCAGCCGGCAGCCAGAGCTAACGGAGACAGTTTTTGCCGATAGACTCGACACCTCTAAGCAAGGTTTTTCAGCTTGAGTGTGAAAAAGGCTATACCGATTCAGCAGTATTTGGTGGTCTCGATAAGTTCATTACCCGCTGGGCCGCCAAAGCTGAGGGAGCTATAACCGACCGGCGATTGCTAAACCGCTTCCGCCAGCTACACCTCGATAGGCCCGGCTATGCCCTGCTGACCAGAGAACAACGCCGGCGGTGGCTTGATGACATTCTTGGCTTTGTATCCGAAGTGGAAAAAGCAGCAGATAAAAGAGCCAAGGCCACACCACCACCGATGCCTGGCAAAACATCACCAAGGCCAGCCAAAAGAGCAGCCCAGGCCTACCAATCGCTCAACTCATCGATTACCGCTATCAAAGGTGTCAGTTCCAGACAGGCTGCCAGTTTTGACAAGCTGGGCGTCACCACGATACGGGATTTGCTTTACTTCTTTCCCAACCGCCACCTCGATTACAGCCAGCGAAAGACCATCTCCCAGCTGGCCGAGGGCAACGAGGAGACAATCATCGCCAACATCTGGCAGGTGCGTCAGGTCATGCTAGGTGGCCGGCGGAGCACTGAAGCCATAGTCGGTGATGAGACGGGAAACGTCAGGGTAGTGTGGTTCAACAATCCCTACTTAGTCAAGCAGCTGTCCACAAATAATCAGGTGGTCATCAGCGGCCGGCTGAGCATCTTCAAAGACCGCCCCGTTTTTCAGTCCCCCGAATGGGAGCTTCTGGAAGACAAGGAGCTGGTGCATACCGGACGGCTCGTTCCCGTCTACCCGCTGACCAGTGGGCTGAAGCCTCGCCAGGTAAGAAAGCTGATGAAAGAGGTGGTTGATCGCTGGGCTCCACAGATGGAGGATTTTTTACCGCCGGAACTGGCCAAGAGGCGCAACCTGCTTAAATTACCGCAAGCTATCACCCAGGCCCACTTCCCGGAAAACGAAGCTACCAAGAGCCGGGCCAGAGTCCGCCTGGCCTTTGATGAGCTGTTCCTGCTTCAGCTCGGCGTCCTCGGGCAGAAGCGCCAGTGGCAGGAAAGCCAGCCGGGCAGCCCGCTTGAGATTGACCGTTCACTGCTGCAGACCTGGATTAAAACTCTGCCCTTCTCGTTAACCGGCGCC
>DAOWLH010000044.1 GCA_030643515.1 Dehalococcoidia bacterium
CAAGGTTGAAATGGTGAGGTAAGAGCTCACCAGCGGCCGGGTGACCGGCCGGCTGGGTAAACCCCATCTGGAGCAAGGCCAAATAGAGGGACTTAAGGACGCCCGGCCTGTCCCCGGGTTGGCCGCATGACCCTGGTGGTAACATCGGGGCTAGATAGATGGTCACCGTCCTGGCTTGTTCAGGGTACAGAACTCGGCTTACAGGTTTACTTGGCCTGTTTTATTATCCAGCGGCCAGATTAATAGTTTCAAAAATATTTTACCTCCTTGTGCTGGCACAGAGTAAATGGCTAATAATAGCCAAATAAGGGAGGACCGAAGAGCTTGGGCAGGTCTGGGTATGGCATGCCAGCAGCCCTCAGCGGGTTTGCCCCCCGCAGGTTAGCGGTATTATATTTTAACATAGATGCCTGCTTTTAATCCGCTAGCCTGTGAGTTCGTCTCTTTCTGTGTTAACCGCTGTGGTGACCAGTGGCCAGGACTATACGACGAGATGTGTTGGGTGGCCGGGCATAGGCTTTTCCACGGCATGGGCTATCGGGAGCTAAACCGGGTGGGGCTATCTCTTGGTCTGAACGATATCGAAAACACCCTTCAAATGGTGGATAAAGTTATTGCCCAACAGCGGGACCAGGCTTAAGTCAGCCAGTAGCCCCGTCTTGTGGTGCTTAAGCCTGGTTCTCCTTTGGCTACCCATCAACTCTCTTGTTCCTTTCTTTATTACCGGATAGCTGATAAACTTTTACTACAGAACACCTAAGGAGCAAATCTGATGTTAACAAGAAATAAACTGTGGCTGGTTACCCTGTTATCGGTGGTAGCGCTTCTCATCTCCTTCGGTTTTGGTTATGGCCTGGGTCTCAGGGCAGGCCCTTCCGACCCGGCTTTTGCCAGCGTCGAGCAGGTCTGGAACATAATCCTGGCGGATTATGTCGAGAAGGACAGGATTGATGTTGACCAGTTGAGCCAGGCGGCCATAGAGGCCATGGTGGAGCTTCTGGACGACCCGTACACCTCCTTTCTGGAATCGGAAACCTTCCAGCTAAGCTTTGGCGACCTGGAGGGGACTTATGAAGGCATCGGTGCCGAGGTGGCCATAAGGGATGAGCAACTGACGATTATCGCCCCCTTTGCCAATTCACCGGCGGCCGAGGCCGGTGTCCGGGCCGGCGATATCATTCTGGAGATAGATGGTGAGCCTACCGAGGGCCTGGGCCTGATAGAGGCGGTGGCCAAGGTTCGTGGGCCTGAGGGAACACAGGTCAGGCTGT
Organism: Dehalococcoidia bacterium; assembly: GCA_030643515.1. GTDB lineage: Bacteria > Chloroflexota > Dehalococcoidia > Dehalococcoidales > DAOWLH01 > DAOWLH01. The sequence continues at coordinate 1,272 of DAOWLH010000044.1, forward strand.
TGGTCCTTCATCCGGGAGAGACCGAGCCGGTGGAGATAGTGGTTGTCCGCGGTGAGATTGCAGTCTCCAGTGTCTTTTTTGAGATGAGGGGTGATATCGCCTATATCAGAATCGATCGGTTTACCGAAAAGACCAACGAAGAGTTGACGCCGGTGCTGGAAACCATAGCTGCCGGGGCAGCAACCGGCATTGTCCTTGACCTGCGCAGCAACCCCGGAGGTCAATTGGATGCGGTGGTTGATGTTACCAGCCGCTTTCTGGAAGAGGGATTGGTGGTGGTTAGTATCCGCGACAATGAGGGAAACGAAGAGATTATCCGGGTCAGCCGTCAGCCGCAAACCACCGGCCTGCCCATTGTGGTGCTGGTTAACGGCTTTAGCGCTAGTGGTAGTGAAGTGCTGGCCGGGGCCCTCAAGGACCACGGCCGGGCTACCATCGCCGGTACCACCACTTTCGGCAAGGGCAGCGTTAATTTAATATACGAGCTTGCCGACGGGTCTGGACTGTACATTACCGCTGCCCGCTGGCTGACACCTGATGGCCATATGATAGAGGGGGAGGGCATTTTCCCCGATGTTGCCCTGGAACTGGCTGGCGAGGATGCCATCCAGTGGGCAATAGACTACCTGCATGGCAATGGCTAGCTGCACTTTGATTTTCACCGCTGGTGCTGGTATAATTGTCTTAATAACCTTCGGGAGGTAAAGACTGGTGAAAATTGTTAGCCTGTGCGGGGACCAGGGGTGCTGTCCGGTGGTCAAGATTGATGATGACCGTGTGGAAATAGGAGAAAAGGACAACCTCTGCGTTCTGAAGAAGAGTGAGTGGGAAGAGCTGAAGAAGAAGGTCTTGAGCAGAGAGCTATAATTGCATCTTGTTCATCTGATCATTCGGCAGGGCGGGGCCTAAGGCTCCGCCCTTTCCTGTTTAGGCCGGGCTGTCAGTTGACCCCCTCGCTGGTGATAGCCTATAATCCGTAGGCAATCCAAATGCTCCCGATTTTGTCATGAGCGCCATACAACAACTTGAAGAACTTAAAACAACAGCACTGGCTGAGCTTGATGAAATAGCTGACCTCAGACGGCTTGCCTCCTGGAGAGTGCGCTATCTGGGAAAGAAGAGCCGGCTGACCGGGATTCTGCGCGGGCTAGCCGGCCTGTCCCTTGAGGAGAAAAAAGCGGTCGGCGCTGCCGCCAATAAACTCAAGCTAACACTGGAGGAAGGTTTTGAGCAATGGCAGCAGGCGCTTCGGGACAAACGGGTGCTGGCCTCCACCGAAAAAGAGGGAATTGATATCTCTCTGCCAGGTCGTTTTCAGCCGGCGGGACGGCTGCACCCGGTGACGCAGGTGACCGCTGAAATCAATGATATATTCATCTCGATGGGCTTCGAGGTGGTGGAGGGGCCGGAGGTGGAGTTGGACTACTACAACTTTGAAGCGCTGAACATTCCCAGGGAGCACCCGGCCAGGGATACCATGGCGACCCTCTGGGTGGACCATGGGACCGATGGCGGGCAGCAGCCGATGCTGCTGCGTACCCACACCTCGCCAATGCAGATCAGGGTCATGGAGAAGGTACCGCCGCCGCTCAGGATAGTGGTGCCGGGTAAGGTCTATCGCTACGAAGCCACAGATGCCACCCACATCCCCATGTTCTATCAGATTGAAGGGCTGGCGGTGGACAAGGGCATTACCATGGCCGACCTCAAGGGCACCCTCTACGAGTTTGCCCGTCGTTTCTTCGGTGAAGATAGAAGGGTTCGTTTCCGCTGTGACTACTTCCCCTTCGTTGAGCCTGGCGCTGAGATGGCTATTGAGTGCGCCGTCTGCCGCGGCAGTGGCTGTCGTCTGTGCGGTTCCAGCGGCTGGATTGAGATACTGGGCGCCGGTATGGTTCACCCCTGGGTTTTGGAAAGGGTCAACATTGACCCCGAAATATACTCCGGCTTTGCCTTTGGTATGGGCATCGAGCGCATCCCCATGCTGCGCTACGGTGTTGACGACATCCGGCTGTTCTACGGCAGTGACCTTAGGTTTCTGAGGCAGTTTTAGATGAAGGCCTCCATGAGCTGGCTGAGAGATTATGTGGCTATCGACCTGCCCCTGGGTGAGCTGGCCAGGAAGCTGACCATGGCCGGCGCCGAGGCTACTGTGATTCAGATTGGTGGTGACCGGTGGCAGGGAGTAGTTATCGGCCGGATAGCGGCCATCGACCTTCACCCCAACGCCGACCGCCTGCGTCTGGTTACCGTGGACCTGGGCACCCAGCAGCCGACCGTGGTCTGCGGCGCCCCCAATCTCCGCCTCGGCGATAAGATTGCCTTTGCCCATACCGGCGCCGAGCTCATTGACGGCTACAGCGGCCAGAGAGCCGTCCTTAAACCGGCCAGGATACGCGGTGTAACCTCCAGCGGTATGGTCTGCTCGGAGAAGGAACTGGGCATCTCCGATAGCCATGAAGGTATCATGGTGCTGTCGGCCGATGCTCCCCTGGGCCAGCCGCTGGCCGACTTTCTCGGCGATACCGTTTTGGACCTGGAAGTGACCCCCAACCGCCCCGACCTGCTCTCGGTCATCGGTGTTGCCCGGGAGGTGGCTGCTCTTACCGGGCAGTCGGTGTCTGTTGCCGAAGTCAGCTACCCGGAGGCCGGCCCACTGGTAGCGGAGGAGGTAGCGGTTGAAATTGCTGACCCCGACCTGTGCCCCCGCTACTGCGCCAGCCTGATTTCCGGTATAAAGATAGGCGATTCCCCAGGCTGGCTGAAAGAGCGGTTGACGGCCTGCGGCATGCGCCCGATAAACAACATCGTTGATGTCACCAACTACGTAATGCTGGAATACGGGCAGCCATTGCACGGCTTTGACTATGACAAAATCAGAGATAAAAAGATTATCGTGCGCCGTGCCGGTGAGGGCGAGGTTCTCGTTTCACTGGATGGAGTGGAGCGCAGCCTCAATCGGGAGATGCTGGTCATCGCCGACAGCCGGCGGATGATAGCCATTGCCGGCGTAATGGGCGGCGCCAACAGCGAGGTAAGCCGGGATACCACCTCAATTCTGCTGGAATCAGCCAGTTTCAACCCGGCCAGCATACACTATACCAGCCACGGGCTGGGCTTGACGAGCGAAGCCAGCATGCGCTTTGAGAGGGCCGTCCGCCCGGAACTGACACTGCCGGCGCTCAGGCGGGCGACTCAGCTTATGCTGGAACTGGCTGGTGGCCAGGCGGCTAAGGGTATAATAGATGTTTACCCCGGGCAGAAAGAGAGACAACCCATCAATCTGAGGACTTCCCGTACAAACCAGATACTTGGCATGGAGTTGACCGCCGAGCAGATAGCTGCCACGCTTTCTTCTCTGGGGTTTGAACTTCAAAAAGCAGCGACAGACGGTGATTTTCGGGTAATGGTTCCCTACTGGCGCAGCGACATTAGCCTTGAGGTCGACCTGATAGAGGAGGTCGCCCGTGTTGTTGGCTATGAAGCCATCCCGGCAACCATGCTCAGCAGCTCGATGCCCCGGCAGGACCCGGCTCCTATCCTGGGGCTGAAGAAGGAAGTAAGGCAGGGCCTTGCCGGCTTTGGTTTTCAGGAAGTAATAACCTATTCCCTGACCAGCCGTGAACTGCTGGAAAAGGTGGTGACCGCTCATCCTTTAAAGCCGGCGCCGCTTCACCTGGCCAACGCCATGACGGCTGACCAGGAGTATCTCAGGACCAGCCTGAGGGGCAACCTCCTGTCCGCCCTGGCGGCCAACATACGCCACGAGGATGGGGCCATCAGGCTCTTCGAGCTGGGCAGGGTTTACCTCCCCAGGGACAACGCTTTGCCCGATGAAGTTGAGATGTTGTGCGGCCTGCTGGCCGCTTCCGGAGGTGAAAAGTCCTGGAATGCGAGCTCGGAGACCATCGATTTCTTTGCCGTCAAGGGTGTCGTGGAGAGTCTGCTGGCTCATCTTTATATTGCTGGCAGCTACATAGAGGCCGGGGATAGTGGTTTGCGACCAGGCTGGCAGGCGGCCGTTATTGTTAATGGGGATAAAATCGGCGTTATCGGTGAGTTGCATTCCAAAGTGGCCGAGGCTTTTGAAATATTGCGGCCGGTTTATCTCTTTGAGGTGAGCCTGGCAGCTCTGCTGCCGCATGCCTTGGACTGCAGGCCCTTTCAGCCGATAGCCCGCTTTCCGGCAGTGGTCAGGGATATAGCCCTGGTGGTGGATTCCCGGGTTAGTCACCAGCAGGTAATGGGCATTATCCGGAGCTTTGCGCTGGTCGGCAAAGTAACCCTGTTTGATGTCTATACCGGCCGGCAGGTACCGCCGGGCAAGAAGTCGATGGCCTACCGTATTAGCTTCCAGTCAAAAGACCACACGCTGACAGATGAGCAAGCAGACAAAATACTCAAAGAGATATTGGACAGGCTGGCCGGTGAGCTTGGGGCTAGCCTGAGGGCGTAACAATCCCCTTTATTTTACTGGCTGCCTTATCCAGTGGCACCAGCTCGGTTTCCTTCTCAGAGCGCCGCTTCAACTCAACGCTTTCTTTCTCCAGTGTGCGCGGGCTGATGGTTACCCGCAGCGGAATCCCCAGAAGGTCGGCATCGTTGAACTTGACGCCGGGTGACTCGACACGGTCGTCGAAAAGCACCTCAAGACCCAGCGCCTCAAGCTCGGTGTAGAGGCTTTCGGCAGCCGCCGTTACACCGGGGGTTTCCGTGGACAGGGGGCAGAGGTAGACTTGGTACGGGGCAACTGATATCGGCCAGATGATGCCCTTGTCGTCGTGGTTCAATTCGACGATGGCCGCCATCAGACGGCCGATGCCGATGCCGTAGCAGCCCATGACGATGGGGTGGCGGGCGCCGCCAGCATCGGTGAAAAAAGCATCCAGCTTGTTGCTTAAAAAAGTACCCAGCTTGAAGACGTGGCCAACCTCGATACCCTGCGCCGAGAGCAGCTTGCCGCCGCAGCCGGGGCATCTGTCTCCGGCACGGGCCAGGGCGATATCGACAACCATGTCAGCCTTGAAGTCCCTGGGGTAGTTGACATTTTTTAAGTGGGTATCCGGTTTGTTGGCACCGGCAACAAAATTAACTCCGGTTTTAATGGAATCATCGGCGATAATCTTAGTTCCTTTAAGGCCCACCGGTGATGCCGAGCCGGTGACTATCCCCGCTGCCTTCGCCTCCTCTTCGGTGGCCAGGCGCAGTTCAGTGCTGTGCAGGACGTTAGCAAGCTTTACCTCGTTTACTTCCAGGTCTCCCCGGATGAGGACGAAGATAAGCTTGTTATCGGCCATGTAGAACACCGCCTTCAGGGTGCCGCTCCGGGGCACTTTGAGGAAGCCAGAGACCTCTTCAATGGAGTGATAGCCCGGGGTAGCCACCTCCTTCGCCGGTAGGGGTTCGCCACTTGCTATCTTTTCCTTGACGCTGGTTGCCTTCTCGGCATTGGAGGCACAGTGGCAGCTTTCGCAGTGGATGACCTCGTCCTCGCCGGTTTCGCAGACTACTATGAACTCATGGGAGTCCTTGCCGCCGATGGCGCCGCTGTCGGCTTCGATGAGCATGGCCGGCAGCCCGCAGCGCTTGTAGATGTTGCCATAGGCTCCAAGCATCTTCTGGTAGCTCCGGTCCAGCCCTTCTTCGTCGGCGTCGAAGCTATAGAGGTCTTTCATAGCGAACTCGCGGGCTCGAATCAGCCCACCCCTGGGCCTGGGCTCGTCACGGAATTTGGTCTGGATTTGATACAGCAGTAGCGGTAGGTCGCGGTAGCTCTGCACATGCTGGCTGGCCAGCTGAGTGATGACTTCTTCGTGGGTTGGCCCCAGGGCTAGCTGTCGCTCCTTGCGGTCGCAAAGGGTAAACAGGCTCTTACCGAAGGAGGCATCCCGCCCTGTCTTCCGCCACAGCTCGATCGGCTGGAGCACGGGCAGGCTGAGCTCCTGGCCGCCGGCCTTGTTCATCTCATCGCGGATAATGTCCTCTATCTTTCGCAGCACTCGCCAGGCCAGGGGCAGGTAGCAGTAGACTCCGGCCGTTAGCTGGCGCAGCATACCCGCCCGGAGTAGGAGCCGGTGGCTGGCGGTGTCAGCTTCGGATGGCACCTCACGCTGGGTTTTGCCGAATAACCTGGAAAGGCGCATTAGCTCTGGTCAAACTCCCTTCTGGATATGGCGACGAATATAATGGCCGGTATGCCCAACAGCTGTGATGGAATCAGGGTACATATGGCACCGGCCAGGGCCAGCCCCCACAGCCTCCTTCGGGTAGCGTAGATGCCACCAACTATGGCTACTACGTTAATGATAACGAATGGTATGGCCACCAGGCCGATGATGGTCAGCGGCATGCCTGCTTCCCAGAAACCCAGGGAATCAAGCACATCGCGGGCTATATCGGCACCGAAGGTGGCGCTGAAGGTGATAAGGAAGGCAATGGCAATCAGCCCTAGCGAGCCGGCGACTATGCTCAAGATGCCGCCGGCAATCGGCATCCAGGTCTGGGGTGCTTGTTCCCGGGTATTGTTTTGTGGCTGTTCTACCATACCAAATCGGAGATATTAAACCATATCAGCTGTAATTATGCTAGTAGCTGGATGTGGTTGTTAACAACCCACCCCCTTAATCCCCCTCCCTTACAAGGGAGGGGGATTAAGGGGCAAGCCTCTTCATGCTTCCCCTAAAACCTCTCCACCTCTCTCATCAGCACGTCAACATAGTCTTCCTCTTCAACCACACCTATCTTCTTGCCCTTGGCAAACAGCACCGCCCGGCCCTTGCCGCAGGCGATGCCGATGTCGGCGTCTCTGGCTTCGCCGGGGCCGTTGACGACACAGCCCATAACAGCCACCTTGATCGGCTTGTTTATCTTGAGGAGCTGCTCTTCCACCTTTCTGGCAAGCTCAATGATGTCAATCTCTGCCCGGCCGCAGGAGGGGCAGCTGACCAGCACCGGCCCATGCTGGCGCAGGTTGAGACTTTTTAAGATTTCATAAGCGGCTATCACCTCTTCGCGGGGGTGGGCTGACAGCGATACCCGGATGGTGTCGCCGATGCCCATGTAGAGCAGCGGGCTGATGCCGGCAACGCTGCGGATGATGCCCGTCCGGGGTGGGCCGGCTTCGGTGATACCGATGTGCAGCGGGTAGGGGACTTTCCGGGCGATGTCCCGGTAGGCTTCTATGGTGGTCGGCACGTTAAAAGCCTTGAGGGACACCTTGATAAGGTTGAAGTCCAGCCTCTCCAGCAGGTTTATCTGCTCCACGGCGGCGGCCACCATAAGCCGGGGGATGGAAAGCCTGGCGTCAACTGTCTTGGGCAGGCTGCCGGCATTGACCCCGATGCGAATGGGAACGTTTCGTTCTTTGGCTGCCCGGACGATAGCCGTTACCTTTTCCGGCTGGCCGATATTGCCCGGGTTCAGCCGTAGCCCGTCGATACCGGCTTCGAGCGCTAACAGCGCCAGCCGGTAATCGAAGTGAATATCGGCGATTAAGGGGATGGAAATAGCCTTTTTTATGGCCGGTAACGCCTGGGCGGCTTCTCTATCGGGTACGGCGACGCGTACCAACTCGCAGCCGAATTCCTCAAGCTCCTTAATCTGCTGGATAGTTGACATAACATCACGAGTATCGGTCTTGGTCATGGACTGTACCACTATGGGGGCACCACCACCGACGGTAACGCCGCCGATATTTATTGCTTTGGCTACACGTCGCTGGTTCATGGCAGCAGACTATCTCCACCGGATATTCTTATTATATCCTGAAGGGTGACGGCCAGCATGAATACCAGCAGCATGATAAAGCCGACAAGGTGCACCAGTCCCTCTCTCTTTGGTGAGATGCGCTTTCCCCGGCGCAGCCACTCCAGCAGGACAAAGGCAATCCGTCCGCCATCCAGTGATGGTAGAGGCAGTATGTTGATTATTGCCAGGTTGATGCTGAGGAAGGCGGTAAACTCCAGAAGTACGCTGACGCCGGCCCGGGCGGCCTGGCCGGTTATCTCGGCAATAGCTACCGGTCCGCCAATCTCAAGTGATGCAGAACCGATAAACAGGCCGAGGATGGCGTTCTTGAACAGCACCATGGTTTCAAATGTCTGGCTTATGCCCATAGGTATTGCCCGCCAGAAGGGCTCGCTCTGTCTGGTTTCAGCAAGGTCAAGTGTCCTGATACTTACACCGACTGCACCTTCGTCTTCGGGGGGTTTCCACCTCGGTATCAGCCGGAACTCTTCCTCGGTGGCATCCTGGTGCTCTACCAGTACGGCTATTTCCTTGCCCAGGTTGAGTTGGATATAGCGGTTGAGGTCAGCCGAGTTGTTTATCTCCTTGTCATTTACGCTGATGATAGTATCGCCGGCGGTGATACCGGCTGCCTCCGCCGGCGAGTTTGGTGCTATATCTTCGACCACTACCTTGCCGACGAAGATGGAGTGTGGAATCATCAGGGCGATGGATATCAACAGGAAGGGAAGCAGGAAGTTCATCAGTGAGCCGGCACCCAGCACCAGCAGTCTGGTGCCGACGCCTTTACTGGCCAGGCTGCGCTCCACCTGCGGGTCCTCCTCCCCGGCCAGTTTAACAAAGCCGCCCAGGGGGAGGGCGTTTAGCGAGTACCTGGTCTCACCCCGCTTGAAAGAGAGCAGCCGTGGCGGATAGCCCAGCCCGAACTCATCCACTTTGACACCGCGTGCCTTGGCGGTGACAAAGTGCCCCAGCTCGTGGGCAATTATGACCAGCGCCAGCACACCGAGGAAGGCGAGCAGGGTGAGAATCATGCCTTTTTCTCTCCGCTGGATAGTTTAAAAGCTGTCTCCCGCGCCCAGGCATCAGCCTCTATGATGTCATCCAGAGTCGGCTTGGAGGTTGGCTGGTGATGCTCCAGCACCCGCTCCACCAGGTTTGGTATCTGGCTGAACTTGATGCGGTTGGCTAAAAAGAGCTCTACGGCTACTTCGTCGGCGGCGGAGAGCACTGCCGGGCTGGTGCCGCCGCTTCGGCCGGCTTCTAAGGCCAGGCGGAGGCAGGGGAAGGTGGCCGGGTCGGGTGGGGCAAAGTCAAGTTGGCTTATCAGGCTCCAGTCGAGCCGGGGGAGTTCCGGGTTGGGCAGGCGTTCCGGGTAGCTCAGGGCGTACTGGATGGGTAGACGCATGTCGGGATAGCTTAGCTGCGCCTTGGCCGAGCCATCAACAAACTCGACTATGGAATGGACAATGCTCTGTGGATGGATAAGCACCTCTATATCATCGTAGGGTACGTCAAACAGCCAGTGAGCCTCGATGACCTCAAACCCTTTGTTCATCAGCGTCGCCGAATCAACGGTTACTTTTTCACCCATCAGCCATGATGGATGCCTCAGGGCTTGCTCTGCGGTTACTCCTTCCAGCTGGGCTGGCGTATAGCTGCGGAAGGGGCCCCCGGAGGCTGTCAGGATTATCCGGGCAGGCGGCTTTTTTTCTCCCTCAAGGCACTGCCAGATGGCGCTGTGCTCGCTGTCAACTGGTAAAATACGGGCGCCGGTTCGCTGCGCCTCACTGATGATAATATGACCGGCGGCCACCAGGGATTCTTTATTGGCCAGGGCAATGTTTTTACCTGCTCTGGCCGCGGCCAGTGTCGGCATAAGACCGGCCCTCCCCGGCGTGGCGATAACCACGGTATCCACCTCGGGGTGGCTGGCCATCTCTTCCATGGTCACTGGCTGGTAGCTACCTGCGGGTGGCTTTTCTCCCCGGCAGCAGACGAGCCCGGGCTTGAACTCGGCCATCTGCTCCGCCAGGAGGTCGGTATTACCGCCGGCAGCCAGTCCGACCACTGTAAACCTTGAAGGGAAGGCGCGGACGACTTCCATAGTCTGCCGGCCGATGGAGCCGGTGGAGCCCAGCACCGCCAGCCTGATAATACCAGTCATACTACCCTATTATCACATAATCAGGCGTCAGTTGCCAGCTTTGGTGGAGTTGTTTAAGGGGAAGCCACTGGGAATTGACAGTGTGAAGTATAATGATTGTAACAAGCAGGATATCAAATACGATTAAACGGGGGAATGATGAATAAGTGGATAAGCATATCAATATTGCGGTTCTGGTGGTTGGGCTTGTAGCAAGCCTATTTTTGTATTTCCAGGAGTCCGGTCGGCTGAAAGATGCTAAATCGGAAATAGTTGATTTGGAAGGAACCGTTTCCACCCTTGAAGCAGACCTGGCAGCGGCCCAAGCCGAGGTCTTAGCCTTGGAAGCTGACCTGGCAGCGTCAGAAGCAGAAGTCTCCGCCCTGGAGGCTGACCTGGCAGCGTCAGAAGCAGAGGTCTCCGCCCTTGAAGCGGATCTGGCAGCGGCCCAAGCCGATGTCTTAGCCCTGCAAGCAGACCTGGCAGCGGCCCAAGCTGAAGTATCCACGCTGCAAGCGGACCTGGCAGCGGCCCAAGCCGAAGTCTCAACCCTGCAAGCAGACCTGGCAGCGGCCCAAGCCGAAGTCTCAACCCTGCAAGCAGACCTGGCAGCGGCAGAAGCCGATGTCTCTGCGCTATCTGAAGAGTTGCAAACAGTGAAAGACCCCAGGCACTTTACATCGCTTCAAGAACTAGAGGCTTGGCTGGCGCAAGATAATACAGATACAACATATCCGTTTGCATCAGCATTTGAACGTGCATACGTCCTCCAGGTAAGAGCACTGAGGGACGGATATTTACTTCCGGCGTACTTTGCAGACCCAGATTATGATCGCATAGTTGAGTTTGTAGGCAATCTTGCCTACATAGGCGATGAGATATATTATGTTTGGGCAGGCGACGATTCCAATTTCTTGTGGGCTATTAACACACCTCTCGTGCCATCTCACCCGCTACCTTTGGATTAATGATGGAAGATTGGAGTTCCATGCAAGTGGCCTAAAAAATATGCCGCTGTATCCTATGCCTCCACCATAAACCCAGGCAAATAACCAGGCGGGCATCTTTGGCCAATTATTCGGACCGGTCTCCGGTAACGCTCTATTGACCGGCTGGAGACCTTAGTATAGAATGTTATTGTAAATAAGCCGAGAGGAGGCCTGGTTACCATGTCGAGGTGGTCACGAGTAGCAACGGTTGTTCTGATGGGTGTGGCTGGGGTCGTCTTTCTTCTGGTGGGAACATTCATCTTCCCGTTTCATTTCGTTATAAGCCTGGTCCTTGGTGTCGCTCTGCTCGTCGGCAGTGGCGTTCTTACCAGGACGTGGCAGGTCTAGCGGCTCCGGTATTAGCTTTCTCTGGCTGGGAGAAGGTCATCCACCGGGATTTAGCAATACCACGTAGTAATAGACGGCAACACCGGCGAAGACCACGCTGTCCATTCGGTCAAGAAAACCGCCGTGCCCCGGCAGCGTATTGCCGGATTCCTTCACCCCCATATTTCTCTTGAACAGAGATTCAATAAGGTCGCCGGCCTGTCCCAGGATGCTGATTGCCAGCGCCAAGGGTATCACCCCGGCATAGCTTATGGGCAGGTCTAGTATCAGGACCAGCAGTGGCCCGGCGGCGATAGCAGCCAGGACACCGCCAAGCGCTCCTTCCCGGGTCTTCTTGGGACTGATGGCGGGGGCGAGTCGGTGCCTCCCCCATGCCCGGCCGACGAAGTAGGCGGCCGAGTCCGAGGCGAAGGTAATAAACAGGGCAAGGAGTACCCATTCCCGGCCGAATTCCAGTTCCCGCAGGGCGACGAAATGGCCAAGCAGCCAGCCAACATAGAAGATACCGGCCAGCGTCCAGGCCCAGCTCAAGAAGGCTCCCTCTTGTTGTCGCCTTGATAACAGCCAGAGCAGAGGCAGCACTACCGCCGAGGTCAGCAGTATCTCGTTAAGGTAGGCATAGTCGAAGAGGGGACTAAGGATGAAAAATAGTGTCCAGGCCAGTCCGATGCCGGTAAGCGGTGATACCCTTGAGCCTGAAGAGGCGACAATTCGGTAGAATTCAAGGGCTGCCAGTACTCCCCAGACAGAGACGAATATGGCCAGCCAGGGGAGAGGCTGGTCGAACCAGACGGCGGCCACCATCAGGGGTATCAGGACCAGTGCCGTGATGACTCGCTTCTTGAGCATGGTTACCTACAATTTACCGAAACGTCGCTGCCTCTGGCTATAAGAAACCAGTGCCTTATCCAGTTCATCAGCATTGAAGTCAGGCCAGAGCACGTCTGTAAAGTAATACTCGCTGTAAGCTGACTGCCACAGGAGAAAATTGCTGATGCGCAGGTCTCCACCGGTGCGGACAACTAAATCAACATCGGGCAGGCCAGCGGTATAGAGGTGCTGGCTAAAGAGCTTCTCGTCTATCTTTTCAGGAGGGATGCCCTGGGCAGCGATACTGCGTGCCGCATCCACG
>DAOWLH010000048.1 GCA_030643515.1 Dehalococcoidia bacterium
AGCTTAAACTCATCCGGGAAGGCCATCCCGATACACCCCTGCTGATACCCGGTGTCGGCGCCCAGGGGGGAGACCTAGAGAAAGCGGTCAGCTATGGCATCGATATCCGCGGCGAAAGGGCCATTATCAACTCGTCCCGGCAGATTATCTACGCCTCAAAGGGAGCTGGCTTCGCCCAGGCCGCCGGCAAGGCAGCAAAAGAACTGAGAGAGCAGATTAACCGCTTTCGAACCGGCTAGTACTCAACTTCCTGGTAATAGAAGAATGGCTGTGGAGATTAGGCTGGGCGATGTTGTCCACCTGAAAAAGAAGCACCCCTGCGGCGGAGACCGGTGGCTGGTGGTCAGGGTAGGCGCCGATATCGGTATCAGATGCCTCAAGTGCCAGCGCCGGGTGCTGCTGGAGAGAGGCACCCTGGAACGCCGGTTGAGGAGCGCGCCCACCCCGGGGGGTGGAGAATAACACCGGAAGTGCTATACTAATAACAGCGACGGAGGGTAGTTGCATATGCAGGTTTTTTATAACATACTGGTCAATGTCGGACTTATGCTTATTATATTATTCGGCGTGATGACCTTCCGAAGAATCCGGGGTAGGTGAACTTGCCCGGCTGCAAACAGCCAACCAGTCCATTCCGGCGCCATTCTCCGGTATTATAGCCGTGCTTTATTTACCTTAAGAGGCAGACAATGGCACGCCGCATTATACACATTGACCTTGATGCCTTCTTCGTCTCGGTAGAGCAAGTGGCCAATCCCCTGCTCCGGGGAAAGCCGGTGGTGGTCGGCGGGCAGCCCGACCGGCGGGGTGTGGTCGCCGCTGCCTCATACGAAGCCCGCAAGTTCGGCCTGTACTCGGGCATGCCGCTGAAGACAGCCGGCCACCTTTGCCCCCAGGCCATCTTCATCGAGGGTAGCTTTACCAAATACCGGGCGGCATCACGGGAATTCATGGCCATCCTGGCCGATTTCAGCCCCTTCCTGGAACCAGTGGGCATTGATGAGGCCTTTCTAGACGTCACCGGCTTTGAGTCCCTGCATGGCTCCATCCACCGGATGGCCACCATGATAAAGCAGCGGACCAAGGAGGAGCTGGGTTTGACCGCCTCGGTGGGCATCGCCGGCTCTAAAATAGTGGCCAAGGTTGCCTCCGACCTGTCCAAGCCCGATGGCTTGATAGAGGTCTCCCCCGGAGAAGAAGCCGCCTTTCTGAGAGCATTGCCGATAGCCAAGATGCCCGGCATCGGTAAAAAGACGGAGCCAAGGCTGAAAAGCCTGGGAATAAAGACCATCGGCGAGCTGGCGGCAGTGCCGCTGGCTACACTGAAGGGCCACTTTGGCCTCTATGGGGTACTCCTGCACCGCCATTCTCAGGGTATTGACCCCCGGGAGGTAGCCCCGCCGGCGGAGGCCAAGTCCATCAGCCGGGAAACCACCTTTGCCCGGGATAACCGCGACCTGAAATACCTTGCGGCAACGCTCCGCTATTTAAGCGAGCGGGTCGGCAGCAAGCTGCGTCAGCGAGGCAGGCAGGCCAGGTGCATTACTCTAAAGCTGAGATACTCTGATTTTACCACCATAACCCGCAACCAGACTCTCAAGCAGGCCACCGATACCGACCAGGCCATCTCCGCTGTCGGGCTTGGGCTGATGACAAAAGCGCTGGCCAAAGATAAACAAACGGTTCGCCTGATCGGCGTCGGGGTGTCCGGCCTGGTAGAGTCCGGCCGGCAGCTTGATATGCTGGACTCATCAATGGCCCGGCTGGAACGGCTGAACCAGACCATAGACCGCATCCGAAGGAAATATGGTTTCGGCGCCATCCAGACCGGGCGCACCATCAGGCTGCGGGATATCTTCCCGAAGACCAGGGCCGGCTATAAATTACAGACACCCGGTCTATCGAGGTAGGGAGGCGACTACTCGGCCTCCGCCTGCCTGACACTTACGGCGATGTTCTCAATGGGCTTTATGCTGATATCACCCTCATCGGTGATAGCAACGGATTTGTCAACATCAAAGTCGAGGAGAATAATGGTGGTTTCCCCCCTGATCACCTCGAAGGGCTGCTCGAAGACATAGGGTTCACTGGGGACGATAACCATTTCCATGTCACCGGTCATCACCACTTCCATCTTTTCAACAGCCAGGCGAACATCACTGTAGCTACCGGCAGCCACCCCGGCCCATGCTATCAGCTGCTCATGACCGACCAGCTTGATTATATCGTAGCGAGTAATCCCGGCCAGTTCCAAGTAAGTCCACCCCTCCTGGCCGGTCTCACGAATAGCAGCTTCGACGAAGTCAACCAAAACGCTGGTAACTTCATATTCCGCAGGGGCGTCGGTAATCCACAGCTCAACAGACCCGGTATCCGTCCCGCGCCAATCGCAGCCGACAAGCGCCAGGCCGAACAGGAGAGCGATAGCTACCAGGCCGCAAACAAATGCTCTCATCTCTGCACCCTGCACTGAGTCCTCAGCATATATGTATAATAACCCCGATGAGTCCAAAAGGGAAGCGGAGTTAGAAGATTACCTTCACAGAAAGCTCTGACTTTATGGTATAATCCTCCCTGTCTTATAGAGGGGTTCTTACAATGTGGGATACAATAAGTGGCTGGCTTCTAGAGCATGGAGTTCCCATCCTCGTTATCCTGGTGGCATCATTTATTGCCTTCTGGGTCATCAGGACAGCCCTGCGCCGAGTTGTTGCCCAATACGTCCGCGTAAGAGGCAAGGGGAGGCACTCCAAGCTCTGGTTTGAGAACCGGACAAATACGCTGAACGCCATCATCTCCAGCACCCTTGGCGTAGTAATATTTGTGGTTGCCCTGTTTATGATACTCTCCATGTTTTTCGATATTACCCCGCTGCTGGCCGGCGCCGGTGTCCTCGGCATCGCCATCGGCTTCGGTGCCCAGAGCCTGATAAAAGACTTGCTGGGCGGGCTGTTTATCCTACTCGAGGACCAGTTCAACAAGGGTGACGTGGTCAAGATTGCCGGTATCGCCGGCCTGGTGGAAGAGGTCAACCTGAGGAGGACTGTTCTACGCGACCTTGACGGCATTGTCCACATCATACCCAACGGTGTGATTAGCACCGCCTCAAACTACACCCGTGATTGGGCACGGGTTAACCTGAATATATCGGTAGGCTATGGCGAAGACCTTGACCATGTTATGGCGGTGATAAACAAGGTGGGCAAGAAGCTTGCCGAGGACGAATACTACGCTAAGCTTATTAAGACCCCGCCCCGGGCGCTCCGGGTGAACAACTTCGGCGACTCCGGCATTGACATTAAGATTTTGGGCGATACCCATCCGATGAAGCAGTGGGAAGTAACCGGCGAGCTCCGAAAGAGGCTGAAGAAGGCCTTTGATGAAGAGGGCATAGAGATACCCTGGCCGCATGTCAAGCTTTTCTACGGCGACAGCCCGAAAGTGTAGCAGGCAGGACTTTCGCCGATAGCGGTCACCGGATTTCAAGATTTGTATTATATTTGTTAGATAGCTATAATCCAGGCCAAAAAGGAGATAACAATGCCGCCATACGCCTTTTTCCAAAATAAGTTCGTGCCCCTGGCCGAAGCCAAGATCGGCGTTATGACACACGCCCTTCACTACGGCACCGCCGTCTTTGAGGGTATCAGGGGCAACTGGAACAGCGAGCAGGAGCAAATCTACATCTTCCGCCTGAAGGAGCACTACCAGCGGTTAGAAAAAGGCTGCCGGCTTTTGAAGATCGACCTGCCCCACTCCGTAGATGAGCTGTGCCGGATAACAGTGGAGCTTGTTCGTAAGTGCGCTTTTACGGAGGATAGCTACATCCGCCCTCTGGCCTACAAAAGCTCAGAGGCTCTCGGGGTGCGCCTGCACGACCTGGATAACGACTTTCTGGTCTTTGCCATAACCTGGGGGCGCTACCTGGATATGGACGCCTGTAAGTGCTGTGTCTCCACCTGGCGGCGCCCGGCGGATAACGTGATTCCACCCCAGGCCAAGATTACCGGCCTCTACGCCAACAACGCCCTCACCAAGACAGAGGCTATAGAGAATGGCTTTGACGAGGGCATCATGCTCACCCCGGATGGCTATGTCTCTGAAGGCAGCGGTGAAAGCATCTTCCTGGTGATAGACGGCAAGCTGGTGACTCCGGCCACCTATAGCAGCATCCTGGTCGGCATCAGCCGGGATACGGTTATACAGCTGGCCAGGAATGAGCTGGGGATTGACACCATAGAAAGGCCGGTGGTCCGCTCCGAGCTTTATACCGCCGATGAGTGTTTTCTTACCGGCACCGCCGCCCACATCACCCCGGTGGCCGAGATAGACCGCCGCCAGATAGGCAACGGCAGCGCTGGAGAAATAACTGCCAGGCTGCAAGAGCTCTACTTTGCCGTGATAAAGGGCAACCACGCCAGGTACCTTGATTGGTGCACCCCGGTCTATAAGAAATAGGCTGCGGAGGTTCAAATGATCGAGGCTCTGGCAATAATCATCGGCTATCTTCTCGGCTCCATTCCATCAGCATATCTTGCCACCCGCCTGGCTACCGGAGGTGATATCCGCCGCCTGGGGGGAGGCAATGTCGGCGGCCTTAACGTATTCCGGGAGATTGGTATCTGGCCGGCGCTGGCCGTCGGCCTTGTTGATATCGGCAAAGGGGCGGCGGCGGTAGCCATCGCCCAGTGGGTGCTTAAAGTTCCCGAGGCCTATGTGCTGCTGGCCGGATTGGCGGCAGTTGTCGGCCACAACTGGATGGTCTGGCTGAAGTTCAGCGGCGGCAAGGGCATGGGCGCTGCCATCGGTGCCCTGATTCCCCTTTTCCTTATCTACGACAAGCCAGATCTGCTGGGCATCTTTATGGCCGTGGTCATCGTGCCGCTGGTACTCACCCGCAACATCGCCCTGTCCATGGGGCTGGGGCTGCTGGCTCTGCCCTTTATCGTCTGGTTCGGCACCGGCTCGGGCTACGCCACTATCATCTCGGTGGCATTGGGGCTTGTCATAACAGCCAAATTCCTGCCCACGGCACTGGGCGCTCTAAGAAAGTCGGGCCTGGCCGCTCTTGGTGTTGACCGCTGGCAGAGAAAGAGGAAAGGGTAGGGTAACACAACTCAGCCAAGTTGCCGGATGACGGCGATTACCCGTCCCTGGACCTCGACATTATCCGGCGAAGCATAGATGGGCTTCATCTGGCTGTTGGCTGGCTGGAGGCGGATACGACCCCGCTCGGCATAGAACTTCTTGAGCGTGGCCTCCCTTTCCGACTTTAGCCATACAGCCGCCATTTCCCCGTTGTCCACCGCATTAACATGGTGCATCAACACCATATCGCCATCATTAATCAGGGCATCCATCATGGACGAGCCCCTCACCTTCAGGGCATAGACCCCCTCCCGACCCCGGGTCAACCCTTCGGTAACCTCCAGAGTCTCTGAGGCAGCGGCACTATCCCAGGTATCATCATCAGGTACCGGTATCGGCTGGCCGGCGGCTATCACGCCGATGATGGGCACCAGAACCCTGTCCCCCGGTGCCGGTGGCCGGGTCAGAAGCTCGATGCCGCGCGACACCTCCCGGTGACGGCGCAGGTAACCTTTTTTCTCCAGAACGTTCAGGTTGTAATCGACCACCGAGGTAGAGCTTAAATTACAACCAGCGACAATATCCCTCATACTGAGCGGGTAGCTGTTATTCAAAAAGAATCTGCGGCTAAAATGAACCATACCCCGAAGTC
>DAOWLH010000041.1 GCA_030643515.1 Dehalococcoidia bacterium
CGCTCATCTTGAGATGCAGTATCAGGAAATCGCCGCTTTGCAGGCTGAAGACGAGGTACTTGCCCCGGCGGTAAAGGCCGGCGACTCTTTGGCCGGCAGTGCGGCGATGGAACTCGGCAGGCGATGGCTGGCGAAGAATTCCTTCCCACAGCAGAGCAATGTGGCTGATGCTGCGGCCGGTGACATGGGGCTCAAGCTCGTTCTTGACTGTTTCCACTTCAGGTAGTTCAGGCATCTTTAATAACCATCCTGCTTTTTTCTTTCTGATGGCGATAAATAATAATGGCGGGATAGAGAATCAATCCGCCGAGAATGAGGCTGCCGAGGATGTCCGTTGGCCAGTGCTCACCCAGATAAAAACGAGAGAAGGCGATGAGGATGATAGTGAATATCAAAAGGGAACGAAGGATTATGACAGTGCTTGAGTTATCCACCAGCTTTGGTACCAGGTAAAAAAGCAAACCGAAGAAGACAACTGCATAGGTGGTGTGTCCGCTGGGGAAGCTGAGCCCGCCACCGGAGATAACATCATCGGGGCGTGGCCGGTCTATCAGGATTTTAAGCAGCCAGTTTATCAGAGTTGACACCGCGGGAACGGCAATGACGAAGACAGCCTCCAGCCTTTTGCGTAAAAGCAGCAGAATGATGGCCACCAGAGCAATGGTCACTACGGACGGGATGATGTCGCCCACAAAAGAGGCTGCCTCCATTATTCGGTCAAACAGGGGCTGGCTGCTCCCTGAAAACCACTGATTTATAGTGTTGTCAACGGCGAAAACGTGGAAACGGTGGACGAGATAGGCGAGCAGGCCGAATAGAAGTATTCCCGCGGCATAGACGGCAGGGCGGATTCTATTCATCAAGCTTTTCCATCTGCCCCCAGTTTCTGCCGGTCTTGATATCCACCTTGAGCGGTACACTAAGCTTGAGTGCTGCTGACATGAGACGGGATACCAGGCTTTTCATCTGTGTAAGCTCTACCTCGGGCACTTCAAAGATGAGCTCGTCATGTACCTGGAGGAGGAGCTTGCTTTTCAGCCTGCGATTGGTCATCTCCTGGTAGAGCTTGAGCATAGCCAGCTTGATGATGTCGGCAGATGTTCCCTGCACCGGCATGTTGATGGCCATGCGCTCGGCGGCTTCCCGCAGGATGCGGTTGTCAGAGTTGATCTCCGGTATTGACCGCCGGCGGCCGAGAATCGTTTCGACATAGCCCGTCTTTCTTGCCTGCTGCTTGGTGGCTTCAAGGTATTCTTTAACCCCGGGGTATTTTTCAAAGTAGGAGGTGATGAACTGGTTGGCCTCTTCACGGGTAAGCTCGGTTGCCTGCTCCAGTCCGTAGCTGCTCATGCCGTAGATGATGCCGAAATTAACCGTCTTGGCCAGGCGTCGCATATCAGGAGTGACATTTTCCGCTTGTACGTCAAAGAAGCGCATGGCGGTGGCGGTATGGACATCATGGTCTTTAGCGAAGACCTCAAGAAGCCCCGGGTCCTGGGAAAGGTGGGCCAGCACCCTCAGGTCAATCTGCGAGTAGTCCCCGGATAAAAGCTGGCAGCCGGATGGGGCGATAAAGGCTTGTCTTATTTCTCTGCCTTGCTCGCCGCGAACGGGTATGTTCTGTAAATTGGGCTCGCTGGAGGAAAGCCTTCCGGTGGCCGTTCTCGTCTGGTTGAAGCTGGTGTGCAGACGCCCTGTCCTGGGATTGACCAGTGCCGGCAGGGCATCAATGTAGGTAGACCTGAGCTTATTTAGCTGGCGGTATTCAATGATGATATCAATTACCGGGTGAGCGCCGCGCAGCTCCTCCAGTACCAGGGCGTCGGTGGAGTAGCCTGTCTTGCTCTTGCGGGATGCCGGCAACCTGAGCTCCTCAAAAAGGACAGGCCCCAGCTGCCTGGGTGAGTTTATATTAAAATGATGGCCGACATTTTCGTAGATAGCGGTCTCCAGATGGTGCAGTCTCTCGCTTAAGCGGTGCGACATCCGCCGTAGCAACTCGGCATCCAGGGCGACACCGTTCCTCTCCATGTGTACCAGCACCGGCACCAGCGGCATCTCCACCTCGGCGAATAACTGCCACAGTCCCTGCTCCTTTAGCTCGCTGGCAAACAGCTCCTTGAGCCTGCCGGTCAGGTCGGCATCGGCACAGGCGTAGTCGCTGGTGCAGGAGATTTCGACATGGGACATGCACTTCTTCTTGGCCCCGAAGCCGATAAGCTCGGTGATGGCCGTCATTTCTATGCCCAGCCTGGCGAAGGCCAGGGCCTTTAGGCCAAGGGACTTCTCTCCCAGCAGATGGGCGGCAACCATGGTGTCAAAGGACAGGTTATTGACCTTTATACCTTGCTCTGCCAGTACCACGGCATCGTATTTCCCATTGTGAGCCGTCTTGGGAAGACCGGTGTCTTCCAGAAGCGGCCCGATTTTACTCATAACCTCTTCCACAGGCAGCTGTGTTATTTCGTCCAGGGCGACGTGGCCAACGGGAATATAAAAGGCCTCACCCGGTGTCGCTGATAGAGAGATGCCTACTATCCGGGCCAGCATGGAGTTGAGACTGGTGGTCTCCAGGTCAAAGGAGAAGGCGTCGGCCTTCTTCAAATGGCCGGCCAGCTTATCAAGGTCGGTGGGGTTACATATAACCTGGTATTGCGTTTTCACATCGGGCTCTGTCAGAGCCGGGGAGGTGGTTACGTTTGAATCAAGCTCGGCCAGGCGGGGAAGCAGGCTGGCAAACTCCAGCTCCCGGAAAAGTGCAGCCACCTTTTGTCGGTCAAAGTGGCTCAGCTTTGAATCGGCAAGTTTCAGTTCGATTGGAAGCTGGGTTACTATGCTCGCCAGTACCAGGCTCTTCCGGGCGATATCCTCATTGTCCATAAGCAGCCTTCTTACTTTTTCTGGAGTGACCTCACTAATACTGGTATAAATCTGGTCTATTCCGCCGAACTGGTTAATGAGCTTGACGGCGGTCTTGGGCCCGATGCCGGAGACGCCGGGGATGTTATCTGACGGGTCACCGACAAGGGCTTTCAGGTCGGTGATATGTTCTGGCGCCACGCCGTACTTGTGGATTACCGCCTCTTTATCGTAGAGCATGGCCTGGGAGAAGGTGCCTCCCGGTTTGGGGTAGAATACCTTGACCCTGTCCGATACCAGTTGCATGGCGTCGGCATCGCCGGTGACGATAACGGTATCGGTGTCTTTACTGGCGGCCTGCTGGCTGAGGCTGCCGAGGACATCATCGGCCTCGTAGCGGTCAAGCTCAAAAATGGGCAGACCAAAGGCTTCAACCAGTTGCCTTACCCGCCCCAGTTGACCCACCAGTTCCTCCGGGGTAGCCGGCCGGTGAGCCTTGTACTGTTCGTAAAGCTGATGGCGGAAGGTTGGCCCCTTTTTATCAAAGGCTATCGCCCAGTGGCTTGGTTTCAGTTCGCTAACTGCCTTAAGCAGCATGCTGGCAAAGCCATAGACGGCACCCACCACTTCTCCGCTCTTGCGGATGGTAAGCGGTGGCAAAACATGGTAAGCACGGTGAAGCAGGGAATTGCCGTCTATTAGCAGCAGAAGTTCCTTCATGGCATAATTATAGCAGACGGGCAGTTGGGCAAGAAAGATAGCCGGGGAACTGGCTTGCAACGGTTGGCATGTTGCTTATTGTAGCAGTGGCAACCCGGCTGCTTGCCAGGCTTCGATGCCCCCCAGCATATTGAAGACTTCCTCGAAATGCAGCACTGCCATCATACCGGTCGTGGAACCGCTGCGGCTGCCCCTTTGGCAGTAGACCAGATATGACCTGGTCTTATCCAGAAGGCTGATGGCCTCGTTGAAGGTCTCACCACGGTAGTCCAGATTAACCGCGTCCTCAATGTGCCCGGCGGTAAATTCCTCTGGAGTCCTGACATCGAGGATAATAAAGCCGGGATTGCCTGGATTGGCATGAATAAGGAGCAGTGCCTCTACCGGGTTGATTTCCTCTAATACAGTTGATTGCTCTGCGGTCAGTGGGTTGCCGAAGTATTCGCCAGTTACGGTAAGCCCGGCGGCCAGTGTAACCATCAGGACCATGGGTATTATGTATCCTGAGTTTATCTTCATCATGTCCAGTTTTGACTGCATTAGAACATATATTGGCTGCGTTGACAAGCGGTATTACTGGTGGCAAAACCTCACAAGCTGTTATACCATAAACGGGCTATGGGAAGCCGATTGTTGGTATCATTTGACCACTGATGCGTGTTATACTCCAGTAACACCTTTTGGTGGTGACCAGTGAAGGGAAAAGACCTACTTTCAATTTCCGATTTGAGCAATGAAGACATTGAGCTATTACTATCGGATACTCTGAGCATAAAGACCGGGGGCTGGCTGTCCTCTCTTAGCGGTCGGTCTCTGGCACTCCTGTTTGAGAAGCCGTCTCTCAGAACCCGGACCAGTTTCGAGATGGCCATGCGTCAGCTGGGTGGTCAGGTCATTTACCTATCTCCGGATGAGGTTGGCCTGGGCAGACGCGAACCAGTTGCCGATGTCGCCAGAGTACTCAGTCGCTATGTCGATGTTATCGCCGCGCGCACCAATTCCCATCAAACCCTAGAGTTGCTGGCCGAATACGCCAGTGTGCCGGTGATAAACGCCCTGTCTGACCGGGAGCATCCCTGCCAGGCACTGGCCGACCTTTTTACGATTTATGAGAAGAAGGGACACTTGAATGGTCTGAACCTGGCCTTTATCGGTGACGGCAATAACGTGGCCAGCAGCTTGCTGCTGGCGGCGTCACTTGTTGGCATGAACTTCAGGATTGCCTCACCTGTCGGCTATCGGGTTAGCGACGAGATTCTGAGTCTTGCCCGGGACTATGCCGGGGAAAGCGGTAGCGATATATTGTGTACCGGGGAAGTGGAGCAGGCAGTCGCTGGCGCTGATATCGTCTACACCGATGTCTGGACGAGCATGGGGCAGGAGGATGAGGCTAAAAAGAGACGACGGGACTTTGCCGGTTACCAGGTGAATAGTCATCTGCTGGATTTGGCCAAAGATGATGCCATATTGATGCACCCTTTGCCTGCCCATCGCGGCGATGAGGTTACCGATGACGTCCTGGATGGCCCGGCGTCGGTGGTCTTTGACCAGGCCGAGAACAGGCTGCACCTGGCCAAGACGCTGCTGGACGAAATGCTGGGTGGGCTTGAATTCCCACTGAGCAGTCACTTCTAGGAGGGGCGATATGAATGTGCTGAAAATGATGGTCGTCCGCGGATGGGCGGCGATTGTGATAGCGGTGCTGGCTGTTGTCGGCTATTATTACGAATGGCCGATTGCTGTTCTGGGTACTGTTTTGGGTGTTGTCCTGGTAATTGGTCTGGCGGTGGCGGCGGTTAGTGCCCGGGAGAAAGAGCTGGAGCAATCGGCTCATCGGCTGCGACAGTTGGCCGGTTATTTCAGCCGCCGCTTCATGGGTGATTCTTCGCTATCCATCTTTGCCATAATAAATAGCCTGTTTAAGGTAGATGACCCCAGGTTGTGGGATTGGGCTCGTGCCTGCGACATGTCGCAGCGCATTTTCAATACCTGGTCGGATGCCTTCACCAGCCGCCTGGAGGCCGATACAAGGACCGGGCGCTTTGTCATCTACCTGCGTACCTATCTGAACGAACTATGGCTGATGACCAGCCTGTACCATGAATACATAGAGCAGTTTTCAGAAATTGCCGGGAAGGTGGCTATGCCCCAGGAGACCCTGGAGCAGTACCACAAGTTTGCCGTTGAATACAACACCTTCGTCGAGCAGTTCCGCGACGCCGTCAGTGAGCTTAAGAAGGTCGCCAGAACCGAGATAGAGCCGCCCAGCGTCAAAATGGCACACGAAGTGACCGGCATACCTGTCGCTGAGGAAAAGAAGTAGCTTGCAGGTTATAATCAAGGATTACGGGAGGCAGGATAGTTGAAGGCTTGCCTTGCAACAGGTGGTAACCGGGAGAAGCGTGACATGGAAATGGCACGGACCAAGCCAATGGTGGCCATTATCGGACGGCAAAATGTGGGCAAGTCCACCCTGCTCAACCGGATAGCCGGCAAAAGAATAGCTATTGTTGAGGACTTTCCCGGGACTACCCGTGACCGCATCTTTGTCAGTGTATCCTGGCAGGGGAAAGGCTTTACCATAGTTGATACTGGTGGTCTGGAAATGGCATCAGCTGAGGAATTAGCCCCCGAGGTTAACGAGCAGGTGAAGATGGCTGTAAATGAAGCTGATGTTATTCTCTTTCTGGTTGATATCAGGGATGGCGTTACCGCATCTGACCAGGAAATCTCCGACCTTCTTCGGCCCTCAGGGAAGCTGGTCTTGCTGGTGGCCAACAAGGCGGATAATGAGCGTTTTGAGCTGGGGGCTGCTGATTTTTACAGCCTTGGATTGGGGGAGCCGCTGGCGGTGAGTGCTTATCACGGGCGGGCTGTCCCTGAGCTGCTGGACCGGATAGTCTCGCTGCTTCCAGAGGCACCGCCGGCTGTCACCGGGCCGGAAATGATGAAACTGGCTATCGTCGGGCGGCCCAATGTAGGTAAATCCATGCTGCTCAACGCTCTCCTTGGAGAGGAGCGGGCGGTTGTCAGCCATACTCCGGGGACCACCCGCGATGCCATCGACACTCTGCTTGACTTTGAAGGTGAAAGTGTGTTACTTATTGATACAGCAGGTATACGGCGTCGGGGGCGAATAGGAAGGGGTGTGGAGCGGTATAGCGTGCTTCGAGCCCTTAAAGCTATTGACCGGGCGGATGTTGTCCTGCTGATGATGGATGCCACCGAGCTGATGACAGCTCAGGACGCTCATATTGTTGGTTATATCCAACAGGCGACCAAGGGGGTTGTACTGCTGGTTAATAAATGGGACCTGGTTATAGGGGCAACTGAAGCCGAAGTTAAGGAGCATATCCAGAAGCGGCTTAAGTTTGTGGCCTATGCACCGTTGCTTTTCATCTCAGCAAAGCTGGGGCAGGGTGTTGCTGGGGTGGTTGCTGTTGCCCACCAGGTATATCAGGAGAGGCTAAAGCGGTTTCCCACTGCCCAGGTCAACAACCTGGTACAGCGGGTGGTGGCATCCCATAGCCCACCGCGGAAGGGTGGCAAACCTTTAAAGTTGCTCTATGCCACCCAGGCGGGGATAAATCCGCCGACCTTCGTCTTCTTTGTCAACGATGCCAAGCTGGTGCATTTCTCCTATCGCCGTCACCTTGAGAACAAATTGCGCCAGGCCTTTGGCTTTACCGGTACACCGCTACGTATGATATTCAAAACCAGGGGCGAAGCATGCTGATTGCCAAGTTCTTACTGATTGCTCTTGTTGGTTATCTGCTGGGTTCTATTCCGTTTGGGCTGATAGTCAGCAAGTACAAAGCCAATATAGATATCAGGAACTATGGCAGTGGCCGGACAGGTAGCACCAATGTCCTCCGGACGATTGGCAAGAAGGCCTTCCTTCTGGTTACCGTGCTGGATATGTCCAAGGGTGTACTGGCAGTGGTGTTTGCCGGGCTTATTATCGGCCAGGATTACTGGAATCCTCTGATGGTGGGTAATTCCGGCTTTGGTTTGCTCTTTGCCCAGGTCATTGCAGCACTGGCTGCTGTCACCGGACACATCTGGCCGATATTCCTTAAGTTCAGAGGGGGCCGGGGTGTGGCCACTTTCCTCGGTGGTTTGATGGTAATATGCCCGGTGGCCGGGCTGTTCGGCGGTGAAGCTATGATAATCGGCGCCGGTCTTAGCGGCTTCGCTTCGCTGGGTTCCTTCATCGGATTGGTGGGAGCCTATGGTATACTGATACCGCTGACCTTCATTTATGGTTTTCCCGTTGAGTATCTGGGCTATGTCCTGGCTGGCACTCTGCTTATAATCTATGTGCATCGGGATAACATAAGAAGGCTGCTGGCCGGCAAAGAACGAAGGCTGAATCAAAAAGCCGATAGTGCTGGCTCTGGCCCTGCAGCCTAAACAAGATACTCCTTCTACCCGGGAAGATACAGGCTTAAGAAATGCCCAAGGTTGCTGTAATCGGTACCACCGCTTGGGGAATTACCCTGGGTGTTGTTCTGGCACAAAAGGGTACTACGGTCAGTCTCTGGGCACGGACGGAAGAGGAAGCCGAGCGGTTAAGGAGCAAAGGGCCGAGCCATCAGTTACTTCCCGATGCTGTTTTCCCCCAGTCGCTTACAGTTACCAGTTCCCTGAAAAAGGCGCTGTCTCGGGCCAGTGCTGTAGTACTGGCAGTGCCGGCACAGTCGATGCGGCAAAATGTCAAGCTGGTCAGCGATCATCTACAGGCATCGACACTGATAATAAGCGTCGCCAAAGGGATAGAGGTTGGTAGCAACAAGCGAATGTCCGAGGTTATCGCCGAAGAGATAGCACCGGATTTTGCGGCCAACATCTGCATCCTTTCCGGGCCTAACCTGGCCAGAGAGGTTATTAATGGGCTGCCGGCATCAGCGGTGGTAGCCGCTGCCGACAGTGCTGTGCTGAAAAGAGCCCAGAGCCTGCTGGCGGCACCTAACTTCTCGGTCTATACCAACCACGATGCCATCGGGGTAGAACTGGGTGGTGCCCTGAAGAATATTATCGCCCTCGGGGCCGGCATGGTTGACGGCCTTGGTTATGGTGATAATGCCAAGGCTGCCTTCATCACCCGGGGGCTTACCGAAATGGCGGCTCTGGGAGTGGCCCTTGGCGGTAGCCCGCTTACGCTGTCAGGCCTGGCCGGCCTGGGGGATCTGATTGCTACCTGCGCCAGCCCATTAAGCCGCAACCATTACGTCGGTAGTGAGTTAGCCAGGGGTCGCCCCCTAAAAGAGATTACGGCTTCAATGGTTGGTATAGCTGAAGGGGTGGGCACCACGGCTGCTGTCTGGGACATAGCCCGCGGGCTTAAGCTGGAGATGCCGATAACGGAAAAGATTTATCATGTTATCTATGACGGTGCCGATGCCAGAAAGGTGATAGCTGAACTGCTGGGGGCAAAAGGCCGGCACGAACTGGCCGGTCGCAGGTGGAAGCTCTTCTCTTTCTTCAGGCGCCGCAAACATTGAACCTGGTGTTTGGACAGCTATTCCTTCCTCTTCCGGTTTAAGCTATTTGCCAGTTCCTGAAATATATGGCGCTGGTCTTTGGTTAGTTGTTCCGGGGTAACTACGCGCAACCCGACCAGCTGGTCGCCGCGATGATTCCTGTGCAAATGAGTGATTCCCTTACCCTTTAATCGGAAGACAGTGCCTGTTTGGCTACCGGCCGGGATTTTTAGCTTGACCTCACCATAAAGGGTGGGCACTTCCACTTCGGTGCCAAGGGCCGCCTGGGCAAAATTGAGCGGGAGTTCGTAGAGGATGTTTACCCCGTCACGCTGCAAAAACTGATGCGGCAACACCTTGAGGGTAACGTACAGATTGCCT
Source organism: Dehalococcoidia bacterium (assembly GCA_030643515.1). Classification (GTDB taxonomy): domain Bacteria; phylum Chloroflexota; class Dehalococcoidia; order Dehalococcoidales; family DAOWLH01; genus DAOWLH01. The sequence goes on from DAOWLH010000041.1 coordinate 9,444, forward strand.
GCCGGACCACCCCTTTCACCGATATTGCCCTTCCCGCTGAGACGTATTTCATTGCCGTCATCGACGCCGGCGGGGATATCAAGCGATATGGTTTGACTAATCTTCTCTGCTCCTGAACTGCGGCACCGGGAGCAGTGGTCTTTGATAATGCTGCCCTCACCGTGACACTTGGGGCATACAGTGATATTGGCAAAGCGACCAAAGATGCTCTGCTGTACCCGGCGTACCCGTCCGCTACCGTTGCAGTTGGAGCACACGCTGGGCTGGCTACCAGGTTTGGCCCCGCTGCCATGGCAAATGGAGCACCTCTCGGTGCGGGTTATCTCTATCTCTTTTTGACAGCCTAGAGCGGCCTCTTCAAAGGTGATGGTTAAACCGTGGTGCAGGTCAGCGCCACGTCTTGGCCCTTGCCTCCCTGTGGTTGCTACATCGTTGAAGAAGTCATAGAAGTCTTCGAAGATGCTGCCCAGGCCACCAGTGCCGAAGCCTTCAAACCCCTGTCCGAATAGTCCTTCGGTGCCGGAATGGCCAAAGCGATCGTAGGTGCTGCGTTTTTCCGTATCTGACAGAACTTCATAGGCTTCACTTATTTCCTTGAATTTATCTTCGGCTCCATCTTCGTGGTTGTGGTCAGGATGGTGCCGGAAAGCCAGTTTTCGGAAAGCACTCTTTATTTCATTACCGGTGGCTTCTCTGGTAATACCGAGGACTTCATAGTAGTCTCGCTTAATGGCCATGCTGTACTCTTTGCCTTACCCTTTCGTACCGCTCCGGATGGTTACACCTCGCGGAACTCACCCTCCACGGTGCCCTCCTCCTCTTTACCAGGTGGTGTCTC
>DAOWLH010000039.1 GCA_030643515.1 Dehalococcoidia bacterium
AAGCCTCTCTGCCTCGGCTTTGGCATAGCCACCCCCCGGCAGGCAGCCCGGGTTGCCCGGATGGCTGACGGCGTCATCGTTGGCAGCCGTATCATTCAGCTTATGGAAGCCGACCGGTCGCTGGCAGAGGTTGCCGGTTTTACCAGGAAACTGCGGCACGCCATTGATAGCCTCTAGGGTGCCCAGCCCTTCGGTATGGTGTGGTTCTACCGTTTTTTTATCCGGCTGTTGTTAAAAAGCGGCTACTGGCCTACAATGGATAAGTTCAACCAATACGTGGCTGCTATGATTAAACTGGAGAAGGTGTCCAAAGTCTACCACCTGGGAGATGAGACGATACACGCCCTGCGCGGCATGGACCTTGAAGTGACTGACGGCGAGTTCGTCGCCATTATCGGCCCCTCCGGTTCGGGCAAGTCCACCCTGCTTCACATTATCGGCGGTCTGGACACGCCAACTTCCGGTCGGGTTGTCGTTGATGACCAGGACCTATCTCAGGCCGGCGACGGGGAGCTATCCCGCTACCGCAACCGCAGCGTCGGCTTTGTTTTTCAGACCTTTGAGCTCCACCCGACATATAACGCCCTGGAGAATGTGGCGTTGCCGCTTGTTTTCTCGCGGGTACCCCGCAGTAAGCGCCTCCAGATGGCCGGGGAAGCCCTGGAGACTGTAGGGCTGGCGGAGCGGGCTAACCATCGACCAAGCCAGCTCTCCGGTGGTGAACGGCAGCGGGTGAGCATCGCCCGGGCTCTGGTGGTCCAGCCCAAGATTATCCTGGCCGATGAACCCACCGGCAACCTGGACAGCAAGACGGGCGACCGTATTATAGAGCTCTTATCGCAGCTCAACAGGGAAAAGGGGCTGACGCTGCTTGTGGTAACGCACAACTCAGAAATCGCCGAGCAGGCCACAAGAGCGCTCTATCTGCGTGACGGTCTGGTTGTAGGGGAGAGGAGGCATCCGGATTGAGGCTAACTGACCTCATCGGCATGGTTTTCCTCAATCTGTGGCGACGCAAGCTGCGTACTGCCCTGACCGTCCTGGCGGTGGTTATCGGGGCGACCCTGATAGCGCTGATGGTGTCCTTGGGTTCCGGGATTGAGAGCTTCATAGTTGATCAGTTCGGCTTGCTGGTTGCCGAGGATTCCATCGCCGTTTCCTCCGGCGGGGACATTTTTGGGCAGCAGGGTGGGCATCCGGTTGAGATTGACAGCACCGAGGCACGTATTATCGAGCCCTTTGCTAAAGAAGACCTGGACCAAATCCGCTCCATTGAGGGAGTGGAGCAGGTTGATTTTATTATCAACATCGATGCGCTTTATATCAGCCCGCAGAGCAGCGAAAAAATATATACCGTTTTTGTCGATACCGGCCCTGATTATTCGCTCAAAATACGGCAGCTGGTAGCCGGTGGCTACTTTGACGAGGGCGCCACCGGAGAGTGCCTGATAGCCTATGGCTACCTGGACACCTTCGACTGGACTGACGCTGAGTCAGCTCTGGGCAGGCAGGTTACCATCACCATGGGCAAACAGGTTCCCTTTGACCCGCAAACCAGGGATTATACCTTAACCGTGGTCGGCGTGCTGGAAAGGACGCTGAGCGAGGCTGAGGTGCTGGTCCCCATGGCCGATGCCAAGGAGATGGCGCGCTTCCACAACGATACTCCTCTGCTCTACACCGAAGAGCAGCCGGGATTCTTTCTTCAGGTAAAGGCGGCTGATGTCTCCCTCGTTGACCGGGTGGCCGAAGACATTGAAGCCCTCGGTTTTGAAGCTATAACCTCGCAGGAGATACTGAACCAGATAGAAAATGTCTTCGGTATCATCCAGATAGGCTTAAGCGCCTTCGGTATTATCGCCCTGGTGGTGGCCTCGATTGGCATCATCAACACCCTGATTATGGCCATCTACGAGCGCACGCGGGAGATAGGGGTGATGAAGGCAATGGGGGCGACCCGGGGGACAATCCGCCTTCTGTTCGCTGTTGAGGGTGGTGCCCTGGGCCTGCTGGGGGGCATTATCGGGGGAGTGGTGGCCCTCGTTTTTGGTCAGCTGCTTAACGTCATCGGTAGCCGGACATTCCTCAGCGATTTCCCCGGCTTCCAGCTTTCGGTATTCTCTCCCTGGCTCATTCTGGGTGTTATCGCCCTGACTACTGCTATCAGCCTGCTGGCCGGTCTGTACCCCGCCAACCGGGCGGCCCGCCTGGACCCGGTGAGCGCCTTGCGTCATGAGTAGACTTCACTTACTGGCACCCTTCAGTGTCTTAAAGAACGCCTGTTTTGTCCTTACTACCTGGCCGGGCAGCGGGGTGGCTTTCCCCAGTGATAGGGCAAGATAGTATATCTTGGCCGTCTTCTCGATAAGCTGGCACGCGGTAAGGGCTTCTCTCAGCGTTCGTCCCAGGCCCACCGCACCGTGGTTTGCCAGCAGCACTGCATTCCTGTCGCCGAGGGCGGCGGTAATGGTTTCCACCTGGTCGTCGCTAGCGGAAGGAGTGTATTTCGCCAGTTTAATCTCGCCACCGAGGAAGGCAACCTGGTCCTCCAGTATAGCCGGTATATCCAGCCCGGCGACGGCTATGGCGCTGGCGAAGGTGGAATGGGTGTGGATTATGGCGCTGGTATCCTTTCTGGTCCGGTAGATGCCGATGTGTAATCTGGT
>DAOWLH010000014.1 GCA_030643515.1 Dehalococcoidia bacterium
ATTGGCTGGCTATCTATGCGGACGAAGGCCTGGACCGGTGCCCCCCGCCGCTCCGGCCCGAAGGCTGGAAAAGCCTGGGCGTACTTGTCCTCACTTATGGCTGCCTGGGCCATAAGCTCGGCTGAAGTGACCGATCCCTGTCCACCCCGACCATGAAACCGGATACCGGTAAGCCCGCTGTCTATGGTGTGCCTCCTTTATATATTAACCGCCCCTGGAGCGACTTGAACGCTCGCACCCAGCTCCGGAGGCTGGTGCTCTATCCACCTGAGCTACAGGGGCAACTTGCTAATTTTACCCCAAAATCCTTCATTAAAACAAGGCCAGGCTGTTAATTCTTTTTCAGCCGCTTCCTTACGAGCTTTTCCATCTCAACTATCAAAAAGCCGGGGAACAGGGCGAAGATGAGCAGCAACCACCATTCGGCGGGAAAGGGGGCCGTCCGAAATAGGGAGTTCAGGAAGGGGAGATAGGCTATTGCCAGATTGATAACCAGGGTGATGCCTACTCCCCAGAGTATCCACTTATTGGTGAACGGGCTGAACGTGAAGGCCGAGTCGTATGTTGACCTGGCGGTAAATATGAAGCCGATATGCACCATCACCACGCTCATAAGTGCCGCCGTCTGTGCCTGTGTCAGCAGCAGCTCGTTGACTACCGGGCCGGAGACGGCCGGTGAGCCGAAATAGTAGAAGACGATAAATCCAGTTCCCGCCATGGCGACGGACACCAGACCAACCCGGATGAAGAAGAGGCGGTTGGCTATTTTTTCTTTGGGGCTGCGGGGCTTGGCATCAAGCAATCCCTTCTCCTTGGGTTCCATCATCAACGGCATGGTTAGGAACACCGAGTCAAACAGGTTTACCCACAGGATTTGTATCGGCTCCAGTGGTAACCGCAGGGAAAACAGGACGACGATGGGAGCGAGCAGTACGGCTCCCATCACCAGCAGCGCCTGGCCGCCGTTGGTGGGCAAAGTATACAGAATGGCTTTTTCCAGATTTTTCCAGGCGTGTCTTCCCTCTTCCACTGCATTGACAATGCTGGCAAAATTATCATCAGCCAGGACCATGTCAGCGGCTTCTTTACTTACCTCGGTGCCGGTTATGCCCATGGCGATGCCGATGTCGGCAGCCTTAAGCGCCGGCGCATCGTTGACTCCATCACCGGTGACGGCGGTGATTTGTCCTCTCCTCTGCAGTTGCTGCGTTATCCTCAGCTTGTGCTCCGGGGCTACCCTGGCAAACACAGAAACCCGGTCTACCGTTTCGTAAAGCTCATCGTCACTCATTCTAGCCAACTCTTCTCCGGTGACCACACCCTCGCCAGTAATACCCAGCTGGCGGGCAATGGCTAGTGCTGTTTGGGCGTGGTCACCGGTTATCATCACCGGCCTTATTCCCGCCCGCTTGCTTTTCCTGACCGCCTCTATGGCCTCCTCCCGTGGCGGGTCAATCATGCCCTGAAGCCCGAGGAAGGTTAGCCCGGCAAGGTCCTCTGATGATAGTGAACTCTGCGTCTTGGGGACGGGCTTGTAAGCTATTCCCAGCACTCTTAAGGCCTCGCTGGCCATAGCATCGGCTTCGGCCAGCACCTCACTGCGCTTCAATGCCCCGGTGTGGCCTTCAGTCAGCTGGCTGTGGCACATTCGCAGGACTCGCTCCGGTGAGCCCTTGATATAGATATAGTTTTCATCCTGTCCCCCGTTCAGGGTGGCCATATACTGCTGCTCGGACTCGAAAGGTATCTCATCCAGCCGCTTGCTTCTCTGCGAAATACCAGCCTTGGCAGCGGATACCAGCAGGGCGCCTTCGGTAGGGTCCCCGATTATGTCCGTTTTTTCTCTTTCGGATACCAGGCTGGCGTCATTGCACTGGAAACCGGCATTTAGGGTTCCCAGCAAATCCGGGTGTGCATTGGCCGGGTTGATGCTGTATCCTTCAAATATGAACTCGCCATCGGGTTCGTAGCCGACCCCGCTCACCTTATATTCTTTCCCCCCTGCGTAGATGCGCACTACCGTCATCTGGTTTTTGGTAAGGGTGCCCGTCTTGTCCGAGCAAATAACAGTGGCCACCCCAAGTGTTTCCGCCGCCGGGAGCTTTCTTATCAGTGCGTTTCTCTTGGCCATAGCTATTGCCGCCAGGGCCAGGATAGCGGCCAGTATGGCCGGCAACATCTCCGGTATTGCGGCCACTGCCAGGGACACAGAGGCCAGGAAGGAGTAGACCAGCGGGTAATCGAATATTACCTGGGCAACGAAATTAATCGTCGCCAGGGCTAAAACGGCAATAATTAGAAATCTGGTGAAGGCGGCTATCTTGCGCATCAGGGGGGTGGTGATTTGACGGGTTTCCCTCATCAGCTTGGCGATTTTACCAAACTCGGTATTTTCACCGGTGGCGACGACAATGCCCACAGCACGGCCCTGGGTGGCGAAGGTGCCGCTGAAGGCTATGTTGCGCCGGTCTCCCGGCGGCAGGTCGAACCGGCAAGCCCATCAAGGATCAGGGTGTTATCCCTCGGTGATGCCCAGCTCCCGCGTGGGTCGGCC
>DAOWLH010000047.1 GCA_030643515.1 Dehalococcoidia bacterium
AGCAGAAAAGTGTACATTTATTATCTAATTTATACCACGTGCGGCGAGCCTTGTCAAGCCCCATCTGGCATTTTTTATAAAATTGACCCCAACATCCAAGTCAGGTATCCTGAATAACTATGGAAGTAATCCCCGGCGTCCACCAGATAACGGCCAGGATGAGCAACATGATTCTGATTGTGGAAGACAGGCTGACCCTGATTGACACCGGCTTTCGCGGTAGCTCCTGGCAAATAGCCGAGTACATCAGGGGACTGGGCCGCTCTATGGAGGAGCTAGAGTTCATCATCATCACTCACAACCACAGCGACCACGTCGGCAGCCTGGCCGAGCTTAAGCTGATTGCTCCCGCCAAGGTTGCCGCCGGCATGGCGGATCTAAGTGAGAATGAGCAAGGGTTGCCCTACCGTCGATACCTGCTCAGGCTATTGCACCTGCCTCTGGTATCCTTCTTGTGGCCCCTGGACTATGCCAGGCCGGGCGAGGTCGACATACCCTTGACCGGGGATGAAGTCCTCCGCCCCATTGGAGGCCTCAGGGTTATCGCCACGCCGGGACACACCCCGGGCAGCATCAGCCTTTACTCAGCAGAGAGAAAGCTGCTTATCGTGGGCGATGCATTGAAAAAACGGTTTGGAAAGCTGCGGCTGCCACCAAGGAGTATTGTCATCAACCTGTCTCAGGCAATTGACTCCGTAAAACGGCTGGCCCAATTGGACTTTGATACCCTGTGCTTTGGACACGGCCAGCCGCTGGTCGGCGACGCCGCCGCCAGACTGCGGGCCTGGATAGAGAAAAAGGGACTATAGAAACCGCTGCCACCGATTTACCCGGTGTAGCTACAGGAAAGCGAAAAATTGAGAGTTATTGCCGGACAGGCCAAGGGAACCATCCTCAAGACACCCAAGGGGAGCAAGACCCGCCCGGCTACGGAGCTGGTACGAGGGGCCATCTTCTCCATACTGGAGACCGCCGTCAGTGACTGGACAATGGTGCTTGACCTGTATTCCGGAAGCGGCTCGCTGGGCATAGAGGCACTCAGCCGCGGTGCCAGCCGGGTTGACTTTGTTGAAAACGACCGGCATTGTTGTGCTATAATTAGACAGAATCTGGAAAAGACGAAACTCAAAGACCGGGCTCATGTATACTGTTGTAGCGTAGCCAAGGCAATTTCCTTTCTTGACAAGGAGTACAGCATAATAATAATGGACCCGCCCTATTCTAGCCCATCAATAGAAAGGACCATCGAGCAACTGGCCGGTTCCAAAATCATCGGTGATGAATCAATGGTGGTCGTCACCCATTCATCGCGACGTCCATTGAGGCCAAGCTACACGCCGCTGCAACTTATCAAAGAGCACCGCCACGGCGATAGCGTTATTGCCCTTTACCGCAAGGAGGTCACCGGATGACCGTTGCCATCTATCCTGGTAGCTTCGATCCGATTACCAACGGGCATATTGATGTTGTCGCCAGAGCGGCCAGGCTCTTTGCCAGGCTAATCATCGGTGTTTATGATACCCCGGAAAAGAGCCTGCTATTTACTCTTGATGAAAGAGTGGAGCTGGTGCGACAGGCAGTGGCCCACATTGGCAACGTCGGGGTAGAGCCCTATAGCGGCCTTACTGTTGACTTCGCCCGAAAAGTCCAAGCCCAGGCGATGGTCAGGGGCTTGAGGGTAAGCGCCGATTTCGAGCACGAGTTTGACATGGCCATGATGAACCGGAGGTTGGGCCCCGAGCTGGAGCTGGTCTGCCTCATGGCACGTCCCGAGTACCAGTTTCTTAGCTCCAGCCTGCTTAAAGAGGTAGCCAGATTGGGCGGCAGTATTAAAAACCTGGTACCGGAACACGTAGCCCAGGCCTTGAAGGAAAAGGAAGGTTGATAGTGCCATGTAAAGCCATCAGGGAAAGATTATAGTTCTTGCATATTAGTGGGAGGTAACACATTCTATGGCCTATATGATTAATGATGAGTGTATTAGCTGCGGAGCCTGTGAGCCGGAGTGCCCCAACCTGGCGATTTCCGAGGGAGAGACTATATATATAGTTGACGCCGACAAGTGCACCGAGTGCGTCGGCAGTTTTGAAACTCAGCAATGCGTTGAAATCTGTCCCGTAGACGCTTGCGTTCCCGACCCGGAGCACGAGGAAAGCCGAGAAAAGCTCCTGGAAAAGTGGCAGCAGTTACACCCCGGGGAAGAACCGAAGTAACCCAGTAATCAAGGGGGATTCATCTGCCAGCGGCCGCCAATAAGCGAGTTCGGGTTTCTGCTGCGTTCGGACCGCTACTGAAAAAAGCCACGGATGGCGTCAAATTCACCGGGCAGCAGACCGAGCACCAGCGGGAAGTAGTCGAGCAGAAACCTGGCCAAAAACGACCCGGTGACCAGGTCGCTGCCGAAGAACTTCACCCAGGTGGCCAGGATGGCACCCCAAAAGATAGCGCCAAACAAGAAACCGAAGACGGCACCGCCGACGCTGTCAACCCAGCCGAGCATGACCGTTTTGATTATCGTGCGGAGCAGGCGGGCCAGCAGAGCGGCGGCCACCATAACCAGCACCAGTATCAGGGCAAAGGCAAGTATGTTGGCCACCTGCTCGTTGTTGATAAAACCAAATATATTGGAAACAGGTTTGTAAAAGTTGCCGGCCAGGACTACGCCTACTATCAGTCCGACCAGAGAAAGAGCGGCCTTGATAATGCCCATCCGCAGCCCCATAAAGGTGGGGACAACCAGAACCACTATCAGTATTATGTCAAGCCAGTTCACAGCTTTACTCCCTCAGGGTAGAGATTATACCACAGGTCATTTGGTTAAGAAATAGGACGATGCAACCACTTAACCCCCCAGCTCCCTGGCTTTATCATAGGCAGCGGCCACCGCATTCTTGAGCAACCCGGCAAAGCGACCTTGCTCCAGTACGTCCAGTGCTGCGGCAGTGGTGCCGCCGGATGAGGTTACCATCTTCCTGAGCCCGACAAGCTCCCCGCCCGACTTTCGGGCGAACTCTGCAGAACCGATCACCGTCTCCAGCACCAGCTCCCGGGCTATATCCAGCGGCAGACCGATATCCACAGCGGCGCTGGTTAGAGCCTCCATGAAAAGAAAAAGGTAGGCCGGGCCACTGCCGCTTACCGCCGTCGCCATATCCAGGTAGCCCTCATCGACAACATAAATCTCACTGCCCATAGCCCCTAGCACAGCTGCCGCCTGTGTCTGCTGTTTCCCGGAAACTTGAGATGTAGCCGTCCAGACGGTCACCCCCCTGCCTATCTGGGCCGGTGTATTGGGCATCGCCCGGACCACGGCATCGTGCCCAAGCCCGTGACGCAGGGTATCCAGCTTCTTACCGGCGATGATTGACAGCACCAGTTGCCCAGTCTCAAGAAGGCCTCCAATCTCAGCCATCACATCGGCCAGGTTCTGTGGTTTTACCGCCAGAATAACGACATCGCCCCCGGACAGGGCATCAGGGTTGCTGCCAGCAGTGCGGATACCGAACTCCCGTTCCAATTGCTTCAGGCGGGCGGCGCTTACATCGCTGACGGCTATATCCCCGGGAGTACTCAGGTTCCTGTCCAGGACGGCCGAGAGCATCGCCCGCCCCATATTACCGCCGCCGATAAAGGCTATCTTCATAAGACTTCACCGCACCACCAGGTTGACCAGTCCCTTTGGGACATAAATAACCTTGACCACCTGCCTGCCCTCAAGGTAGCTTATTACTTTCTGCCTTCCCAGCGCCAGCGTACGGGCTTCACCTTCGGTGATGGACGCCGGCACGGTAAGCTTGTCTCGTAGCTTGCCGTTGACCTGAACCACCAGGGTTATCTCCTCTTCTTTGACCAGAGCCTCGTCCCAGGCCGGCCATCTCTGGTTGTGAACGCTGTAATCATTGCCCATCCGCTGCCACAGTTCTTCGGTCAGATGGGGCGCTGTCGGCGCCAGCAGCAGAATCAGGGTCCGAAGCGCCTGCCGCCAGTCTTTTTCGGTAACAGAGCCGGCTTCCTTCACTTTGCCCAGATAATTGGTGAACTCCATCAGGGCAGAGATTATGGTGTTGAAGCGAATCTTATCTAAATCTTCAGTGACCTTTCTGATGGTCTGGTGGGTAATACGAACTAACTCCTTCTGTGCGGCCTTGTTTGATGCCTCTTCTTTATAATCTGCCAGCACCAGCTGCCACAAGCGGTTAAGCCAGCGGCTGATGCCACTTAAGCCGCTATCATTCCACTCCCCCCCCTGCTCCCAGGGAGCGACAAACATCAGATAGGCACGCACGGCATCGGCGCCCAGTTGGGAGACATATTCATCCGGGGTAATGACGTTGCCCCGCGACTTGCTCATCTTCTGC
>DAOWLH010000029.1 GCA_030643515.1 Dehalococcoidia bacterium
ACCCCTGCCTTACCACTTGGCTACGTCGCCCCGTTGCTTTCATGGAGCGGAAGACGAGATTCGAACTCGCGACCTCCTCCTTGGCAAGGAGGCGTTCTACCGCTGAACTACTTCCGCTCAAAGCCCCGTACTGGTGCCGAGAGGGAGATTTGAACTCCCACGAGCGTAAGCTCACTAGCCCCTCAAGCTAGCGTGTCTACCATTCCACCATCTCGGCGCTGGCAGGAGTGGGAGGACTCGAACCCCCGACCGGCGGTTTTGGAGACCGCTGCTCTACCAGACTGAGCTACACTCCTAGCCGCTAATTATACTATCACAAAATGGCGTAAAAGATAAGCCCAAAGGCTGCCCATTATAGTTCATTGGCTACCTGGCGTCCACCCCAAGGAAGGCTGGGGCAAATTGACACTCCTCCGGTCAGCCGCTAGAATGCAGTCAGCGTGAAGAGGTGGGTTATTGCATCAAAAAGCAGTCCTTGATAACGGCGTAAGGGTTATCACCGAGACCATGTCTCAGACGTGCGCCGTGTCTGTCTGCCTCTATGTTAACGTCGGCTCCCGCTATGAGAGTGATAAGATGGCCGGCGTTTCTCATTTCATTGAGCACCTGATGTTCCGCGGTACAGACAAGCGGCCAACCGCCCGTGGCATTTCTGAGGCTGTCGAGGGAGTGGGTGGCATTCTTAACGGGGGCACTGATCGGGAGGTAACCCTATACTGGGCCAAGGTTACCCGGCCTCATTTTCGCACTGCTCTGGATGTACTGGCGGATATGTTCTTGCACTCCAGGTTTGACCCGCAGGATATGGAAAAGGAGCGCCAGGTCATCATGGAAGAGATAAACATGAGCTACGACTCTCCTCCTCAGCGGGTAAGCCAGTTGATTGATGAGTTGCTGTGGCCGGAGCACCCCCTGGGGCGCGATGTTGCCGGTAGCAAGGACACCGTGGCTGGCATAACGCTGGATGCTATGATGGACTACCTCGGCAGCCAGTATATACCATCAAGAACGGTGGTGACCATTGCCGGTAATATGGAGCACAAAGAGGCGGTAGATGCTGTCAGCCAGGCTGTTGGCAGTTGGCCTCGCCGGGAGACAGTCCGGGGGCTTGCCGCTTATCGGCCGCAGCCAGGGCCGAAGCTGTGCATTGAGACACGCCAGATTGAGCAGGCTCACCTGTGCCTGGCGTTGCCTGGCCTATCCGTCTTTCACCCGGAGCGTTTCACCCTTGACCTGCTTAACGTTGTCCTTGGGGAGGGTATGAGCAGCCGCCTGTTCTGCGAGATTCGTGACCGTCTCGGTCTGGCCTACGGCATCAGTAGCTTTGTTGACCATCTGTCTGATGCCGGTTCCCTGGTTATTTACGCCGGCGTTGAACCGAAGAAACTGCCGGTGGCCGTTGGGGCAATTCTGGGGCAGCTTGCACTGCTCCGGGAGGAAGCTATCTCTCAAGAAGAGATGAACAAGGCCAAGGAGATGGGCCGCGGGCGACTATTACTGCGGATGGAAGACAGCCGTAATGTCGCCGGCTGGCTGGGAGGCCAGGAGACTATCACCGGTGAAGTTCTCACCGTTGACCAGGTGCTGGCAAGTGTTGATGCCATCAATGCCGAGGACGTTAGAAATCTGGCCCGGCGTTTGTTCACCACAGAACAACTGCTCCTGGCGGTGGTCGGCCCGGTTGCGGCGGATGAACCCCTCGAGAGACTGTTGAAGTTATAATGCAGGCTATCCCTATTGCTCCGGGTAAGCAGCCTTCAGAACACGAAGCGCCCGCAGGGTGACCCATTTGGAGGGTTGTCTCTTCTTTTCAATGTCCGCCCATGTCTTGCTGTTGTAGCTGTACTCCATTTGCCATCGCCCTTGAGCATCCTGCTTACTTAGTACAAGATTTAGGGCCTGAGCCAGTCGCCCATCCTGCATCTGCCCCAGAGCGGCCAGCACCTCCAGGTTCTGAAGTACGTCGGTGACATAGCCGATTGGATAGCCGAACCTGAACCAGCTCAAGCTGGGTTTGGTGGCATAGCCCATAGGGTAATCGGACACCGCCGGGTCACGGCTGAGGAGAAACTCTATCCCCTGCTCAATGGCGGCGTTCATCACCGGGGTGCGCCGGGAGGAAGGCACCTTACTCAAGGCTAGCATCGCCTTGACGGCTCCCCAGGCACAGGAGAGTCCGGCGTTGGCGGCACAGGCGAAAAGAGGTCCTGAGGTCCCCGATTTATAATAGCGCTCATTGGTATGCTTACTCTCAGGGGAATCTACTCCGTCGCCTGTAATCACACGAGCTTGCCAATCGAGTGCAGATTGCAGTCGTTTGTCATCTAACCATCCCAGGTCTATTAGGGCTGCCCCTAGATTTCCCGCTAGACAGTGGATAAAGGCTGAAGGGGTGCCGTTGACAGAAAAACCCCTGTGGCTGGCGATGCTGTGGGAAAGGACATATTCACACCCTGCGCGGACTCTTTCCTCAGCGCCGTCAGCCCCCAGCTGCGCCAGGAAGGTTATTTGCCATACCGTACCCAAATATTTAGGACCGTAGCCGGGCCCGGGCTTGACCCAGTAGCCCTCCGGCTCTTGAGCCGCCAGTATCTTGGGCACAGGCCCGCTGGCCATGATGGCAGCCTTGGCCCTCCGGTATTCATCATTGCCATCGGGGTAGCCCAGTAGCTCATGGAGGGCAAAGTAGCGAATAGCTGGTTGGGCGGTATCGGGTTCCAGTAGCCATGGCAGAGGGTCACCCGCTAAGCTTTGTCTCCAGCTAGGCATTTTTAATCACCATCCCAGGATTTTTTACCTTCCAGCATGTATGGCGTTGCCGGTAAAAAAAGCCGCCGTTCTGTGACGGCGGCTTTTCAAATGCTGGATAATCCAGACTAGTACATGCCTTCCATGCCGCCTGGCGGCATAGCTAGCCCTTTATCCTTTTCCGGGATATCGGCTATCAGCGATTCGGTAACCAGCACCATGTTGGCGATGCTGGCGGCATTCTCCAGGGCCGACCTGACTACTTTGGTGGGGTCAATAATGCCCATCTCGGCCATATTGCCGAACTCGTCGGTCTCGGCG
>DAOWLH010000082.1 GCA_030643515.1 Dehalococcoidia bacterium
CCCTGAAACTTACCCTGTATCATCTGGTCTGAAGTGGATATGGAAAGGTTGAGGTGCTTGATTTTGGGCACCATCTTGAAGGCGGTCTCCACATCGGCGACAATAGCCCTTATCCAGCCTTCCAGGCGAATGGGTTTAAGCACCCCCATCTCGGCAAGCTCCAGGTTGGCCTGTAGGTAGTTGGATTCGTGCTTGGTGGTGGGAAAGCCGAACTCGGACTGAAAGACCCCCATATCATTCAAATAGATGTTTATCAGCGTCTTTTCCAGCTTGGATAGACCCAGCTTGGCCGTCTGCACTCCGTCCCGGTTGGTAACATCAAGTAAGTATATCTTGGGCAATTATGGCCACCCCCCTTTTAGTAATTCTGGAACTCCGTTCAGGCAAAATATTATCATAATAGCCCTCACATAGCAATTATGTGCTACAATTGCGGCACACCAAGAGCTACATTTAGCAGCTATGACTCCGACAAGAAGGTTCTTATGGGGGATAGCCGCCCTGACTGCCATTGTCTCGGCCGGCGTCGTCGGCTATATGCTTATTGAGGGCTGGTCTTTCATAGACTCCGTCTTCATGACGGTAACAACCATAACCACGGTTGGCTACGACGAGGTTCACCCGCTAAGTGAAGCCGGGCGGGTCTTCAGTATCTTCTTGATCGTAGGCGGTGTCGGCGGCGCCCTCTACTCTTTAAGCGCCATTGTAGCCTTTGTGGTAGAGGGGGAATTCGGCACCAGGCTGGGGAGGAGACAGATGAAAAACAAGATTGCCAAATTAAAGAACCACTTTATCATCTGCGGCTACGGCCGGGTAGGGCAGGAGATAGGTCGTTTCTTCGCTGAAGAAGGGGTGCCTTTTGTTGCCGTTGACAACGACCAGGAGAGCACTGCCATTGCCGATAAAGAAAACCACCTTTACCTGCTGGCCGATGCCACTAACGATGAAGCACTCAAGGAAGCCGGCATCGAGCACGCCCGCGGTCTGGTGGTGGCTGTCAGCAGCGACCCCGACAGCACCTACATAACACTATCGGCACGGCAACTGCGCCCGGACCTTTTCATCGAAGCCCGGGCCTCCTCAGACGAGGCCGAAACCAAGCTAAAAAAGGCCGGCGCTAACCGCATTATATCCCCCCATAGAATCGGCGCCCGGCGTATGGCCATGATAGCACTGCGCCCGGCGGTGGTTGACTTTATTGATACTGTAACCTACCGCCGCGGTCGAGAGCTTCAGATGGAAAACATAGCCGTCAATGATGGCTCGTCCCTGGCCGGACAAAGCGTGGCCGAAATCAGCCGCCGCACAAAGGCCACCCTGCTGGCGATAAGCAAAAAAAGCGGGCGTCTGCTACCCAATCCACAAGCAGAAGAAATCATCGAGGCCGGCGACATCCTGGTGGCAATGGGCACCCGGCAGCAACTTATGGCTTTGGAAAAGGTTTGCGAGAGGTGTTAGCTAATGAAAAAAAGCAGAGTGGGTATCGTTAATGTTACCGGTTATACCGGGATTGAACTGGCCAGGTTGCTCATCCAGCACCCAGGGGTGGCACTGACATCGGTTACCGGGCGCAGTAACGCCGGCAAACGCCTGGATGCCGTCTTCCCCCACCTGATAGGCACCGACCTGGTCATTGAAGCCGAACTGGGCCAGGTAGAGTTGGCCTTCTCAGCCATGCCCCACAGGGAGAGTGCCCCGGAAGTCCGGCGCCTTCTTGCCCGTGGCATCAGGGTGGTCGATTTGAGCGCCGACTTCAGATTAAGGGATGCCGCCCAGTACGCGGCCTGGTACGGCTTTAACCACCCGGAACCGCAATTACTGGAGCAGGCGGCCTACGGCCTTACCGAACTCCACCGAGACGAAATCACCTCCGCCCGGTTGGTGGCCAATCCCGGCTGCTACCCCACGGGGGCCCTTCTGGCGCTGGCGCCAGCGGTTAAACAGGGGCTGATCAACGGTCATTTCATTATAGACAGCAAGTCCGGCATCTCCGGAGCCGGCAGGTCACTTGACCTTATGACCCACTACGCGGAGGCCAATGAGGACGTTCCCGCCTATGCCCTGGACGGGCACCGCCACCTGCCGGAGATTGTCCAGGAGCTGGAGCAGCTCCGGCCGCAGCCATCGCCGTCGGTAACCTTCGTACCTCACCTGGTACCGATGACCAGGGGCTTACTAACCACCTGC